>NZ_AUAG01000001.1:0-235783 GCF_000428605.1 Thioalkalivibrio sp. ALE19 | reverse complement strand
CCTTATTGGCGTTATGGCCGTCATCCTTCTCGCGCCGGCCGTGATCATTGCGTTTTCCCGCCAGGTTCGAAGATGGAGAAAGTTCAAATGGATCGTTCTTGCGCTGCTTCCGATTGTTCTGGTGCCCAACGTCGGCATCTTCCTCGCGGCCCTGATCTTTCAGGGGCGGCCCGAAGGTGCGTTGATGGCGCAGGGGCCGGTGATGCTCGCATGGTACCTGTCGCCATGGGTGGTTCTGATCGTTTTCTTCCTGATGCCGGACTCCGGTCGCAAATCATGAGCGGGCCTGCGGTCGACGAAGTCCGGACATTCAGCCCGTTACCGCTGAAGTCCGCAGGCTGTACGGCTGCCTCCGGTATCTTGAAGATCATCTCCCTGCTCTTTGTGTTCCTGTGGACGGTGGAGAGTGTATCCGCGGGTACCGGTCGCCTTCCGGCCGAATTCGGGGCGGATGTGTCCATTGAGTCGAGGGCAATCCTCCGGTCGCATGGGCTGGACGTGGCGGAATCGTTCATCGACGAGGATGGTGGCTTGAAAGCGCGGGGGGTACCTGCAGAGGAGGATGCCTATCTTTTTACATCATTTACCGACAACTCTTTTTCGCTGCGGATGTATAACGGCCGGGAAATCCCCGATCAAGCGTTTCTTGATTTGATTGCGATGTGTCTTGAGTTTCGCGCAGAGCGAGAGGCCGTAGACGGGTGCCGGGTCGTAGTCCGCAAGGAGAATCACCTGGAATGGAGGAACTCAAGATTCCTGGGTATTTTTCCCTCCAGATTTAAGCCAATGCTCGATTTTCACATCGGAGGTGAGCAATGAGTAGGTACGAAGCCGAGATTCGAACAGGTGTATTGACTGATGACAACAATCTTCATACCTGGTTGCAGATCAGGCATGCGGACGGAACCGAGGAGGCATGGGGATTGCACCCGGAGGACGGTTCGGACATTTCCAATGTGTTATCCGGTCCGGGGGTTATCAAGGAGGAAGTTTTCGACAAGGATTATACTCGTAGTAGTGGGGCGATCGCTCTCACTGAGGATCAGTATGTAGATCTGATGGACAATATCCATGCTCAGAAGGATGATCCGCCCGAATATTCCTTGGTCAGTTATGGGGCCGGGGAGCAGTGTAGTATGTGGGCGGTGGATCGTCTTGCCGAGGTAGACGCGGTTCCCTCCATTCTTACCCCGAGTGGGACACCACCTTTGAATCCTTTTTTCCTGGACTCTGTGGCGTGGAATCCGATCACGCAGACAGCCGGGTTTTGGGCCCATGATCACTATGAGCGGGTCTCTGCGGGCCTGAGTATTGCCCTGGGAACACCGCTTGGCCTTTACCTGAAGGAGCAGGCCGGAGAGGTTGTGGACTGGTATGGTGAAGGCTACCAAGGGGTCGTCGAATTGGCGACCGATGGGTTCGAATGGCTGAATGATTTTGGCACGTCGGCTGCGGATTGGTTGTCGAAATCCCCAGATGAGGTGGTTGCCCTGGCAACGGATGGGCTGGAATGGGCGAACCAACATCAGGAGCAAGCTCGTGAATGGTTTGTTGGGTTTCGCGGCGAGGCGCTGGACCAAGCGGCCGACATATTCGAATGGGCAGATCGGCTCGGTACCGGTGCCACGGAAGATCTCACGGACTTCTTCGAAGCAATGGGAGGCCCGGCGGGGGTAGTGGAGTCAGCCTGGGATTACTGGACCGGTGGTAACTTCATCGACGACGTGCGCGACTTCTTCAACCGCGGCGAGTCCCACGCCTCCCCCATCATTCTGGACCTGGACGGCAACGGCATCTCCACGCTGGGCCTGGAGGCCGGCGTGCAGTTCGACCACAACGGTGACGGGTTTGCGCAGGCCAGCGGCTGGGTGGGGCCGGAGGATGCGCTGCTGGCGATGGATCTGACCGGGAACGAGGAGATCGAGACCGGCGGCGAGCTGTTTGGCAACGCCAGCGAGATCGAGGATGGCGTGACGGCCATGAACGGCTTCGAGGCGCTGGCCATTCACGACACCAACGGCAACGGCCGCATCGACCCGGGCGACGAGGCCTGGGACGACCTGCGCCTGTGGCAGGACGCCAACGGCAACGGCGAGGTCGACGACGGCGAACTGCTGACCCTCGATGAAGTCGGCATCGGCTCCATTGATCTGGGCTACTCGGACTCCAGCTACGTCGACGAGCACGGCAACGAGCATCGCCAGATCGGGCGGTTCGAGTGGGCCGACGGCCGCGAAGGCGAGGCCACGGACGTCTGGTTCATCCAGGACACCGCCCACACCGAGGCACGCGAGCGCCTGGACGTACCGGAAGACATCGCCACCCTGCCCGACCTGAAGGGCTACGGCGAGGTGCATGACCTGCACCAGGCACTGGTGCGGGACGACAGCGGGCAGCTGCGCGAGCAGGTCGAGGCCTTCATGGCCGAGACGGACGTGCAGGCCCGGGAATCCCGCATGGAGAACCTGCTGTACGAGTGGGCGGGCGTCAGTGACGTGGACCCGGAGAGCCGGGGCCGTCATATCGACGGGCGCAAGGTCGCGACGCTGGAGGCGTTCCTTGGGCGGGAGTTTCGCCAGCACGGCAGCCCCGACCCGAGGATCATGGCCTCCGGCGAGCTGCGCGCGGGCTTCGATATCCTGCAGACGACCATGTACGGGCAGATGATGCGCCAGACCCACCTGGCGCCCTATCTCGAAGGGATGGACCTGGTCTTCGATGAAGAGGGCATCCGCATCGACTTTGCGGGCACCACGGAGGCCCTGAACCAGCAGTTCGATGCCGACCCGGCCCGTGGCGTGGCGGATCTTCTGGAACTTCAGCGCGCCGCCGGCGAACAGCTCTCGCCCATGGGCTTCGACAGCCATGGCCTGCTGCGCGACTGGCTCGCGCAGGCCGGTGATGATCCGGCGGTGCAGGATGCCCTGGCCGACTTCGGCTGGGATGGGGTGCGCGCCGACGGCGAAGGTACGGCGGCCTCCGAGATCGTGTTCGGCGACAACGACGGGGCGGAGCTCACCGCCGGTTCTGGCGGCGACTGGCTGCTGGGTGGTGATGGCGATGACGTGCTGCAGGCCGGTTCGGGCAACGACATCCTGTACGGCGGTGGTGGCGACAACACCTACCGCTTCGATGTGGGCCAGGGCCACAACACCATCATCGAGATGCATGGCGACGAGGGGCACAGCGTGCTGGAGTTCGGCCCGGAGATCCGTGCCGGCGATCTGGATATCCGCGCCGAGGGCAGTTCGCTGGTGCTGGCGCACAGCAACGGTCGTGACAGCATCACCATCGAGAACTGGTTCGGCAGTGCCGATGCCGAACGCCACCGTATCAATACCCTGCGCTTCGCGGACGGGCATAGCTTCGACCTGTCCCTGTTACAGCTCGGCTCGACTGAGGGTGACGAGCTGACCGGCGGGGAGGAGAACGCCATCCTGGTGGGCAACGAGGGCGAGAACACCCTGACCGGCGGCGCCGGCGACAACTGGCTGCATGGCGGCCGGGATGCCGACGTGCTGGTGGGCGGCGAAGGCGACAACCTGTTCGTGGTGCAACACCGGGATGATCAGGTGATCGCGGAATCGGGGGATGGCACCAACACGGTGCAGTCGCATGCGTCGTTCACCCTGTCCGACAACCTGCACAACCTGACGCTGCTGGGCCGCAGCGGGATCAGTGCCACCGGCAACGAGCTGGACAATGTCCTGATCGGGAACTCCGGCAACAACCGGCTCGACGGGGTGGCGGGTGCCAACACCATGATCGGCGGCCGCGGCAACAACACCTACGTGGTGCACAGCGCCGATGACGTGGTGATCGAGAAGCCCGGCGAAGGCAATGACACGGTCGAGTCCCACATCGATTACGTCCTGCCGGATAACGTTGAGAACCTGCACCTGCAGGGCAGCGAGGATCTCGATGGCACGGGTAACGAGCTGGACAACGAGCTCATCGGCAACACCGGCGACAACGTCCTGAACGGGGTCGAGGGCAACAACTACATCGACGGCCGTGGCGGCGCCAACATCATGACCGGTGGCGCGGGCGACGACACCTACGTGGTACGCAGCGACGAGGACGTGGTGATCGAAAAGCCGGGTGAGGGCAACGACACCGTGAAGTCCTACATCGACTACACCCTGCCGGAGAACGTGGAGAACCTGCACCTGCAGGGCAGCGAGGATCTCGATGGCACGGGTAACGAGCTGGACAACGAGATCATCGGCAACACCGGCGACAACGTGCTGAATGGCGTGGAGGGCGACAACTACATCGATGGCCGCGCCGGTGCCAACATCATGATCGGCGGCGCGGGCGACGACATCTACGTGGTCAACAGCGAGGACGACGTGGTGATCGAGCAGCCCGGCGAGGGCCACGACACCATCCGCTCCTCGGTCACCTACACCCTGCCCGACAACGTCGAGGACCTGATCCTCACCGGCTCGGCCGACATCGACGGCACCGGCAACGAGCTGGACAACTACATCGAGGGCAATAACGGCGACAACGTGCTCAATGGCGTGGCCGGCGCGAACGTGATGGCCGGCGGGCGCGGTGACAACACCTACATCCTCAACAGCAAGGAGGACGTGGTGATCGAGAAGCCGAACCAGGGCACCGACACGGTGATCAGCCCGTTCGACTACACCCTGCCGGACAACGTGGAGAACCTGACGCTGGTCGGCGACGCCCGGGTGGGGCGCGGCAACGACGAGGACAACATCATCATCGGCACCGAGCGCCCCAGTCACCTGTATGGCGTGAGCGGGGACAACGTGCTGATCGGGGGCGGGCGCTCCGCCAACTTCCTGTATGGCGGTGACGGGGACAACACCTATGTGGTCAGCAATCCGGGCACCAAGGTCATCGCTCAGGAGAATGGCGGCACGGATACGGTGAAGGCGGAGACCCACTTCCGCCTGCCCGACCACGTCGAGAATCTCACGCTGACCGGAGACGGCGACTACTGGGGCCGGGGCAACGAGCTCGACAATACCCTGATCGGGAACGACGGCGACAATACCCTGCGCGGCGAAGGCGGCGATAACTTCATCCACGGCGGTCGCGGCAGCAATGTTCTGTACGGGGGCGAGGGCAGCGACACCTATTACTTCGAGCGCGGCGACGGCCACGACCGCATCGTGGAGAACGCCCGCGACCCGGGCGAGGACGTCCTGCTGCTGGGCGAGGAGATCGCGGCGGACCAGCTCTGGTTCAGCCAGGATCGCCGTGACCTGTCGATCGAGGTGATCGGCACCGATGACCGCATCACCGTGGATGACTGGTTCGGCCGCCACGGCGAGACCCTGGATCGGGTGGAGCTGTCGTCCGGCGAGGTGCTGACCGCTGCCGAGGTCAACAACCTGGTGCAGGCGATGGCGGCGTTCGATCCGCCCGGGGCGGACGAGACCAGCCTTCCGAAGGACTATCGGGACCAGCTCGATCCGGTGGTGGCCGCCGCCTGGCAGTAAGCCGCTCGCACGGCCGTCCGGGCCTGCCCGGGCGGCCCCTGTATTGCAGATCGCCGGACGGGATTCCGGTGATGAGTCGCACGGATAGTCATGGATTCACAAGGCAGGGAGGCGACGGGCTCCACGGGGGAGAATGGGCCTGTCGATACGGGGCTTCTGGCCCTGGTCATGCTGGCCCAGTACCACGGGGTGCCGGCCAATCCGGAACAGCTGCGGCACGAATTCGCCGCCGATGGCGAGCCTTTCGACGCCGACCGCATCCTGCTCGGGGCGCGGCGGCTGGGGCTCAAGGCGAAGCGCGTCCGCACGAAACCTTCCCGTCTGGAGCAGACACCGCTTCCGGCGGTGGCCCTGGCGAAGGACGGCCGCTTCTTCGTGCTGGCCCGCGTCAGTGACCTGGGTGCGCTCATCCAGCACCCCGGCCAGGGACCGGCCCAGCGAATCTCGCGGGAAGACCTGGCGGAGCTGTGGTCCGGAAAGCTGATCCTGTTCACGTCCCGCGCCTCGCTCACCGCGGAACTGGGGAAGTTCGACTTCACCTGGTTCGTGCCCGCGCTTGTCAAGCACCGGCGCCTGCTGGGCGAGGTGCTGCTGGCGTCGTTTTTCCTGCAGATCTTCGCCCTGGTCACGCCACTGTTTTTCCAGGTGGTGATGGACAAGGTCCTGGTGCATCGCAGTCTGACGACCCTGGACGTGCTGGCCATCGGCCTGCTCGCGGTGATGGTCTTCGAGGTGGTGTTGTCCGGGCTGCGCAGCTATGTGCTGGCACATACGGCCAGCCGGATCGACGTCGAACTGGGTGCGAGCCTGTTCCGCCACCTCATCAATTTGCCCATGGGCTATTTCCAGTCCCGGCGGGTGGGCGATTCGGTGGCGCGGGTTCGCGAACTGGAAAACATCCGCGAGTTCCTGACCGGCAATGCCCTGACCCTGGTGCTCGATCTGTTCTTCTCGGTGGTGTTCATCGCGGTGATGTTCTTCTACAGCGGCTGGCTGACGCTGATCGTCATCGCATCGCTGCCCCTGTACGTGATGATCTCGCTGTTCATCACACCGCCGCTGCGTGCGCGCCTGCACGAGAAGTTCAACCGAGGGGCCGAGAACCAGGCCTTTCTGGTTGAGAGCATCAACGGTATCGACACGCTCAAGGCGATGGCGGTGGAGCCGCAGACCACGAAGAAGTGGGACGAGCAGCTGGCCGGCTATGTCTCCGCCGGTCTGCGGACCACCCAGCTGTCGACCGTCGCCCGCGAGCTGATTTCGCTTGTGGGAAAGCTGGTGACGGTGGGCACGCTGTGGCTGGGGGCACGGCTGGTGATCGAGGGCGACCTGACCGTCGGCCAGCTGATTGCCTTCAACATGCTGGCCGCGCGTGTCGCCCAGCCGATCATGCGTCTGGCCAACATGTGGACCGACTTCCAGCAGGTCGGGATCTCCATGCAGCGGCTTGGCGACATCCTCAATGCACCCACGGAATCCTCGTTCGCCAACCGCAGCAGCCTACCCCGTCTGGACGGGCGAATCGAGTTCGACCAGGTGCATTTCCGTTACCGGCCCGACGGTCCCGAGGTGCTGCGCGGGGTCAGCCTGGAGATCCCCCCCGGTCAGGTGCTGGGCGTGGTCGGCCGCTCCGGGTCGGGCAAGAGCACCCTGGCGAAGCTGATCGGCCGGATGTATGTGCCCGAGCGCGGGCGGGTGCTGGTGGATGGCACCGACCTGGCGGTGGCCGAGATCAGCTCCCTGCGCCGCCAGATCGGCGTGGTGCAGCAGGAGAACATGCTCTTCAACCGCAGTATCCGCGAGAACATCGCCCTGGCCAGCCCGGGGGCACCGCTGGAACGGGTGATGGCCGCCGCGCGCCAGGCCGGGGCCCACGACTTCATCCTGGAAACCCCCGAGGGCTACGACACCGTCGTTGGTGAGCACGGTGGCACGCTTTCCGGCGGTCAGCGCCAGCGCATCGCCATTGCCCGCGCCCTGATGAACGACCCGCGCATCCTGATCTTCGACGAGGCGACCAGCGCCCTCGACTACGAGTCGGAGCGCGTCATCCAGCAGAACATGGCGCAGATCGCCCGTGGTCGTACGGTCATCATCATTGCCCATCGGCTCAGCGCCGTACGCCGGGCCGACCGCATCATCGTCATGGACCACGGCCAGATCGTCGAATCCGGGACCCACGACAGCCTGGCCGAGCGTGACGACGGCATTTATGCGGGCCTGTTGCGCCTGCAGCAGACCTGAGGGAGGGTGCCATGGGGATGCGGCGCAGCGCATGGCAGGACCTCAAGGGGCGCTATCGGCGGGCCTTCGCCATCGCCTGGGGGCGCCGGCGGGAGATGGACCCGCCGCGACGGGTACCGCACGAGCAGGAGTTCCTCCCGGCGGCCCTTTCGCTACAGGAGACGCCGGTGCACCCGCTGCCGCGCGTCATCATCGGTCTCATCCTGCTGCTGGCGGTGCTGGCCGTGGTGTGGGCCACCCTGGGGCGCATGGACATCGTTGCGGTGGCCGAAGGCAAGGTCGTGCCGGACGGGCGTACCCAGACGGTACAGGCCACGGAGACGGCCAGCGTCAGGGCCATCCGGGTGCGGGATGGTCAGCGGGTAGAGGCCGGCGATGTCCTGATCGAGCTCGACTCGACCCTTTCGACCGCGGATGTGACGCGCCTGAGCCGGGAACTGCTGTCCGCCCGCCTGGCCGCCGCGCGTTCGGAGGCGTTCCTGGAGGCCCTGGACGGCGATACCGAGCGGCCGGTGCTGCAGCCGGATTTCCCCGCGCCGGAGGATGTTCTGCTGGTGGAACAGCGGGTGTTGCGCGGCCATGTGCATCACTACCGTGCCCGCATGCAGCAGCTGGATGCGGAGATCGCGCGCAGGCAGGAGGAGATCGCTGCGGCGGGGGCGATGGTGGCCGGGCTGGAACAGACCCTGCCGATCATTCGCGGGCGCAGCGATGATCTGTTGCAGCTATCGGACGATGGCATGGCGGCCCGCCACGAGCAGCTGGAACTGGAACAGCAGAGCATCGAGGCCGCGAACGCCCTGGACGCGGAGCGGGCACGGCGCTCGGAGGCGGAGGCTGCGCTGCACGAGGCGCGCGAGCAGCGCCGAACCCTGCGTTCGGAAAGCCGGCGAGAAGCCCTGGACATCCTCCACCAGGCGCGTTCCGAGGCGGAGTCCCTGGAGCAGGAGCTGATCAAGGCGCGGCGGCGTGACGAACTGATGCGCCTGCGTGCGCCGGTGACCGGGACGGTGGAACAGCTCGCGGTCCACACGGTGGGCGGGGTGGTGGAACCGGCCGGGCCGTTGATGACCGTGGTGCCGGAGGATGCCGAGGTGATGGTGGAGGCGACCCTCCCCAACAAGGACATCGGCTTCGTGCGGCCGGGCCAGACGGCCGAGGTGAAGCTGCAGACCTTTCCTTACACCCGTTACGGCACGGTCGAGGGCGAGGTGCTCGATGTCTCGCAGGATGCGGTTCAGGACGAGCAGCAGGGGCTGGTCTTCGTCGTGCGCGTGCGCCTGGATCGCGACACCGTCAACGTGCAGGGCGACTCCGTGCGTATTGCCCCCGGCATGATGGCGACCGTGGAGGTGAAAATCGGCAAGCGGCGGATCATCGAATATTTCCTCACGCCCTTGCTGCGCGCCGCGCGCGAAAGTCTCAAGGAGCGCTGAGGTGGCCGGTGATCAGCGCACCTGCCGGACTTCGTCGCGGCGGAAGGCCCAGGTACGGGTGATGACCAGTTCGTTATATTCCTCGCGCATGGCCTCGGTGAACGGGGCGTAGGGGGCGCCCAGTTCCACGATGCGGATGGCGGCTTCGTCGAGCACGGGTTCGCCGGAACTGCGCGCGACCTGGATATCGATCAGTTCACCTTCGGGGTTCAGGCGCACGGACAGGACCAGGCTGCCGGAAAGCCCCTGACGCCGGGCCTCGTCCGGGTAGTTGAGGTTGCCGACGCGTTCGACCTTGTCGATCCAGGCCTGGAGATAGGCCGCCTCCGGTGCGCTGCGCGCCGACAGGCTGTCGAGATAGCGGGTGCGCTGGCCGCGTGCGGCGAAGCTCTGGCGTTCCTCCGCCGGGGCCGCGCGGGCGCTCTCCAGTCCGCGGTTCATCAGGGTGGCGGCATCCGGGCGCGGCTCGGCCTCGGGGGTCTCGATCGGTTCCGGTTCGGCGACCTCGGGCGGGGCCGGTTCCGGCGATTCCTCGGCTTCGGGCCTCTCCGGCTGCGGTTCGGGTTCGGGGGGCGACGGTTGCGCCACCAGCGGACCGGGTTCCGGCAGCGGGGCCTCCACGCCTTCGGGGCCGGGTTCGCCGGTGCCTTCGTCTGCGGCCTCGGGGGCGGTGGCTTCCTGGTCTTCGGGGTCTTCGGCGCTCGCCTCCTGGTCGATTTCGGCGATGCGCTCGACTTCCTCGGGGGGCGGCGCGGCGGCCTCGGGATCCGCAACCCGGGTAATGTCCAGCGGCTCGCGCGGGCTGGGGTCGGGCAGCTCCACGGTGAAGCCGATGCCCAGGATCACGAGCCCGTGGGCCAGCACCGCCAGGAAGACCATCGTGGCGAGATGGTTCGGACGTGCGGCGGCGTGTTCCGACGGGGGCGTCGGCACCGGGCGCTCAGGCTGGTCCTGGGGGGCGGGCATGGCGGATATGGCGCTGGATCCGGGGATCGGAAAGTACGTGGGCGGTCAGTATACCGGTGGCGGCGCCGGCGATCAGCGCGGCCAGCCATAGCGGGGGCAGCAGCAGCGGCAGGCCGGGGTGCGGGATGATCACCAGCCATGCGAGCAGGAACTGCCCCGTGACATGCGCCATGGCGGCTGCGATGGCCAGCCCCGTGGCGCCGACATGTCGCGGGGCGAACGGCGCCAGCAGGGCCAGCGCGGCGAGAGCGGCCAGGGCGCCGGTCAATGAGAGCCAGAAGGCGGGGCTCAGAAGGGTGCCCAGCAGCAGGCTGCTGCCGACCACCCGCAGCAGGGTGACGGCGACCGCGGCGCGCCAGCCGAGGGTGAGCAGTGTGA
Organism: Thioalkalivibrio sp. ALE19; assembly: GCF_000428605.1. Lineage (NCBI taxonomy): Bacteria > Pseudomonadati > Pseudomonadota > Gammaproteobacteria > Chromatiales > Ectothiorhodospiraceae > Thioalkalivibrio > Thioalkalivibrio sp. ALE19. The sequence continues at coordinate 225,282 of NZ_AUAG01000001.1, read as the reverse complement.
CGAGGGTCACGATATTGGCCAGGCCCGGCTTGATGCCCGGGACGGGGCCGGGAATCGCGGCCTCGAGGATCTGAATGCCGATCGCGATGGCGGCGAGGGCAGCGATCTGGCGATCGCGGCGGGAGGCGGGGCGGTCGGCGTTCACGGTCAGTAGTGGATGCTGTCCCAGGCGGGTTCGGCGCCCTCTACCCGGAGGGTCAGGCGGTTGGGCAGGCTGATGGCCATGTCGCCGCGGGTGGAGAGCCAGCCGGCCCCCTCGCAGATGTTCTGCGTGCCGGGGGATTCCGCACAGCGCGCGCGCCCGGTCTCGATCTCCACCCGGGTGGTCCCGGCGGGGCCTTGCAGGCGCAGTTCGCGCGGGCCTTCCAGGGGCTCCCGGCGCGCGGGCTCGCCGGCCTGGGTGATGACCAGGCTCCGGGCCTCGGTCCCCGCGTCGGGGTTCCAGGCGAGGATGAAGGCGGTCACGACCAGTCCGGCCCCGGTTGCGGCGATGACCGCGTCCCCCCAGCGCAGGTCCGGAATCCTCACGGTGTGGAGCCGGCCTCCGGCTGTTCGCGGACCTCCGGCTCGGGGTGAGTCTCCCCGATCTCGACGCGCGCGGCCATCGCCGGTGTGGCCTCGATGCGACCGTCCGCGAGCACCACCAGGGCGTGGTCAATCCCGAGCCGGGCGGCGTATTCCGGCCAGTGTTCGGGACCGGCGATCATGAGGGTGGTGGCGGCCGCATCGGCCAGGCCGCCGTCACCATGCAGCACGGTCGCGGAGCGCACGCCCTCGGTCGGGCGGCCGGTGCGCGGGTCGATCACGTGGTGGATGCGTTCGCCATCGTGTTCGTAACCGCGCTCATAGTCCCCGGAGGTGAACAGGCCCTCGCCTCCGCCCAGTTCGATGCCGCCGAGGGTGCCCCCGTCCGGGTGGCGGATACCGATGCGCCAGTCGCGGCCGGCGGGCCGGCCCAGCGTCATCAGGTCGCCGCCGGCGTTGACGATGGCCGCCTCCACGCCCAGATCGGCCAGCAGGTCACGCGCGCGCTCCACGGCGGCGCCCTTGGCCAGTCCGCCGAAGTCCAGCTGCAGGTCCGGGTGGTGTCCGGTCAGGCGGACCCCGTTGCGTTCGATGTCTCCCATCGACGGCGGGTCCTCCAGCAGCTCGGCCAGCGTGTCGGCATCCGGGGGCGGGCCGGCGGGCTCGTCCCGGTGAAAGCCCCAGGCGGCGATCAGTTGTCCCATGGCGGGATTGAACAGTCCGTCGGTGGCCTCCTCCACCGCCTGGCCCTGCTCGATCAGCGGCAGCACCGACGGCGGGGCGCTGAATTCGCGTTGCAGCGGCAGCAGCTGGTTGGTGCGCCCGAGCGAACCTTCTTCCCAGGCGTGCCAGGAGGCATGCAGGATGTCGAGCTCCGCCTGCAGCTCGCGTTCGATCTCGGCGAGGTCATATTCCCCGGCCGGGGCGACCGCGACCTCGACCAGGGTGCCGAAGGCCCGGAACTGCAGTTGCTCGGTTTCCGGCGTGCGTTCGCAGGCCACCAGCAGCATCGCGGTCAGTGCTGCGAGGACAGGGAGAAGCAAGGTGCGGCGCGGATTCATGCGGTTTCCCCCGTCACGAAATCGATGTAGCGGCCGGCGAGGTCTGCGTCGCAGGCTGCATCCAGCTCGCGGACGCCGGTCGGGGAGGTGACGTTGATTTCGGTCAGGGATTCCCCGATGACGTCCAGTCCGGCGAAGTGGATGCCGCGCCGTCGCAGCTCCGGCCCGACGCGTTCGCAGATCTCGCGGTCGCGCGCGGTCAGTGGCACGGCTTCTCCCCGTCCCCCGGCCGCCAGGTTGGCGCGCGATTCACCGGGTGCCGGAATCCGTGCCAGGGCATGCTCGAAGGGTTCGCCGTGGATCATGATGATGCGCTTGTCGCCGGCCGTGAACTCCGGCAGAAAGCGCTGCGCGATGACCGTGCGCCGATCGAACCGGGTCATGGTCTCGAGGATCACCGAGGTGTTCGGGTCGCCCTCGCGGATGCGAAAGATCGAACTCCCGCCCATGCCGTCCATCGGCTTGACCACGATATCGCCGTGCTGCTCGAGGAATGCGCGGATGCGGGCGCGGTCACGGGTGATCAGCGTCGGCGGGGTGCAGTCCGGAAACAGCGCCGTGAACGCCTTCTCATTGATGTCGCGCAGCCCCTGTGGTCGGTTCGATACACATACTCCCGCATGTTCCGCCAGCTCGAGCGTGTAGGTGGCGTACAGGTATTCGGCATCCGCCGGTGGATCCTTGCGCATCAGGATGACATCGAAGCGATCCAGCGGGGCGGTGGTTTCCGTCCCCAGTTCGTGGAACGCTTCGGCCCGGTCCCGAACCTCGATCGGACGGCTGCGTCCCATGGCGCGGCCGTCTTCCACCCACAGATCGTTCATTTCGAGATAGTGCACGGCGTGATCCCGGGCCCGGGCGGCGAGCATCATGGCGAAGGTCGTGTCCTTGGCCGGCTTGATCCCCGTGACGGGGTCCATGATGATGGCGATGTTGTGGGGCACGATAACGGGCCTTTTTCGTGATCCGTGTCAGTCGAGTATGCCACGCGGAGCAATATTACCGCTCGATGTTTGTGTATCCCGCGGGACTTCGTTAGATTCGAGCCTGCATATAGCCTTAGGGGGGGTAAGGTGTCTGACGCGCCAGCGGAAGCCGACTCGGCCACCGAGTTTCAGGGAGTGAAGGTCATGGTGATCGACGACAGCAAGACGATCCGGCGCACCGCCGAATCCTTGCTGCAGAAGCACGGTGCCGCGGTGGAAACCGCGGTGGACGGCTTCGAGGCCCTCTCGAGGGTGGCCGATTCCCGCCCCGACATCATCTTCATCGACGTCATGATGCCCCGTCTCGACGGGTACCAGACCTGCGCCCTGATCAAGAACAACAAACAGTTCAGGGATACCCCCGTGATCATGCTGTCGAGCAAGGACAGCGTGTTCGACAAGGCCAAGGGGCGTGTCGTGGGATCGGAGGACTATCTCACCAAGCCCTTCACCCGGGATGACCTCCTGGATGCCATGCGCAAGTACGCGCACCAGCGAGCCCCGGAATGAACCCATCGCGATTGACTCGCGTGTACCAACCCAGGAAAGAAAAACGCCATGGCCCGTATCCTCATCATTGACGACTCTCCGACCGAGATCCATGTCCTGCGCACGATGCTCGAGAAGAACGGGTATTCGGTATCCACGGCGGCCAGCGGGGAGGAAGGTGTCGAGACCGCGCGGGCCCAGGTGCCCGACCTGGTCCTGATGGACGTCGTGATGCCCGGTCTGAACGGCTTTCAGGCCACGCGAGAGCTCTCCAGGCAGGAAGAGACCGCCAATGTTCCCGTGGTGGTGGTCAGTACCAAGGATCAGGCGACCGACCGCGTCTGGGCCATGCGCCAGGGGGCGCGGGACTACATCACCAAGCCGGTCACCGAGGACATCCTGCTGCAGACGATCGAGAAATACCTCTCGGCATGAAGGTCGATACTTCCACTCCGTTTGTGCTGCTCGCGAGCCTGGATCGCGAGAGCCGGCGGGTGAACCGGGAGTATCAGCGCGATTCTTCATCCGGCTGGCGCGGCGTGCTTCTGGCCGTGGGCGAGTTCCGTTTTCTCGCGGACATGGAAGCGATCTCGGAGGTGACCGATCCCCTGTCCCTGACCCACGTCCCTCTGGCCGATCCCATGGTGCTGGGCGTGGGGAACCTGCGCGGTCTGGTGCTGCCGGTGTTCGATCTGGGGCGACTGCTGCTGGGGGAGCCCATCAGCGGGGACAGCTCGCGCCAGCGCATTGTCGTGGCCCCGCAGGGGCAGGGCATGGCCGGACTGCTGGTGAGTCGGGTGGAGGGCATGCGCAGTTGCGCACCGCATCAGAGGCGACTGGAAGTGGATGTGCCCGAGGCGGCGCGTCCGTTTGTTACGGGGGGGTTCGATCTGGGGCACCGGCTTCACCCCGTGGTGGACCTCAATCGGCTACTGAATGATACCGGGCGGTTTTCCGGTCTGGACATCGCGGAACCCGCCGAAGACCAACAGCAGGCGGCCGTCTCCTGACGGGGGCGGCATTACTGTTAAGGGAGTTAACGTCTTATGGGACCAAGTCGTCGTACGCGTAACCTCCTGCTGGGAGGGCTGGTGGTTCTGGCCCTGCTGGCCACGGGTGGCGCCGTCGTCTCGCACGAATACCAGCAGAGCCAGTATCGAGACCGGATCGCGCTGGCGAACGACATGCGTCTTCTGTCCCAGCGGCTGGCCACCGCTTCGCTGGAAGCTGCGGCGGGTTCCGAACAGGCCTTTGGCGACCTCGCGGAACTGCGCGATGCCTTCGACCACAATGTCGATGTACTCCGCGGCGGTCGCGAGGGCCTTGGGCCTCTGCCGGACGACCTGCAAGCCGACCTGGAACAGGTTGAGGGCGAGTGGAGCGGTTATCGCGGCAACGTGAATACGATCCTCCATGGGCGTGATGCCATCGAGGAGGTCACTGAATTCTCCGAAGCCGTGAACGAGTTCTCCCCCGAGCTGGCCCGGCTGTCCGACAGCGTGGTGCGGCGCATGTCGGAGATCGGCGAGGACCCCGATCAAATCTATGTGGCGGCACGCCAGACCATGCTGATCCAGCGGATCGGCAACAGTCTGAACGAGGTGCTGCAGGGCGGTGCCCGCGCCGCGACCGCGATCGAGCGTTTTGAGCGGGACGCCACCCTGTTCGGGCGGGTGCTGGACGGGCTGATCGAAGGCTTCGCGCCGCTGGGCATCGAGGCCGTGGATGATGCCGAAACCCAGGCGATGCTCGACGAGATCGGTACCTTGTTTATTGCCTTCAGCGAAGCGGTGGAGGGTGTGCTGGATACGTCTTCCCGCGTGTTCGAGGTGAACGCCGCCGCTGCAGATGTGGAAGCCGGCTCCGGCGACATGCTGCAGGTGTCCGGCGACCTTGAGGCTGCGCTGACCGACCGTGCCGCGCAGGTCGGGGTCCTGGCCTGGGTGGGATCCGCCTTCGGTCTGCTGGCGCTGATTCTGCTGGCGAGCATGGGCCTGTTCCTGTACCGCGATACACGCCGGGAGCTGGCCGAGACCGAAGCCCAGAATGAACGCAATCAGCAGGCGATCCTGCGCCTTCTGGACGAGATGATGAACCTTGCCGACGGGGACCTCACGGTCAACGCAACGGTGACGGAAGACTTCACCGGCGCCATCGCCGACTCGATGAACTTCGCGATCGAGAACCTGCGTACCCTGGTCGCCACCATCAACTCCGTGGCCGATGACATCAACGACTCGGCAGCAAACAGCCGCTCTCAGGTTCTGGGGCTGGCCGAAAAGGCCGAGCAGCAGACCCAGGAGATCCAGCAGGCGAACGACGCGATCGACGAGATGGCGCAGTCGGTCGACAAGGTGGCCTCGGACGCGGGGCAGTCCGCGGGGGTGGCACGAAATTCCGTGGATATTGCCTCGCGCGGGGCGGCCACCGTGCGCCGTTCCATCGAGGGCATGGATTCGATCCGCGAACAGATCCAGGAGACGGCGAAACGGATCAAGCGCCTCGGCGAATCCTCGCAGGAAATCGGCGACATCATCGGCCTGATCAACGATATCGCCGAACAGACCAACGTGCTGGCCCTGAACGCAGCGATCCAGGCCTCTGCGGCCGGCGAGGCCGGACGCGGATTTGCCGTGGTGGCGGATGAGGTCCAGCGTCTGGCAGAACGTTCCAGTAGTGCGACGCGCCAGATCGAAGGGCTGGTCAAGGCGATCCAGGCCGATACCAGCGAGGCCGTCAGCTCGATGGAACAGAGTACGGCCAACGTGGTGTCCGGGGCCGAGATGGCCCAGGCGGCGGGTGAGGCCCTGTCCGAGATCGAGCAGGTTTCCAACGATCTCGCCGGCCTGATCGACGGCATTTCCTCCTCGGCCCATCAGCAGGCGGAAATGGCGAAGAACGTCACGTCCATCATGGCGCAGATCCGTGAGATCACCACTGAAACCACCGAAAGCACGCACACAACGGCGGCCTCCATCGACGACCTGGCCCAGCTGTCGCAGCAACTGCAGTCCTCGGTTGCGGACTTCAAACTGCCGGCTTCGGATCAGGACGGCGCAGGTCGTTCCGGAACGCAGGGTTAACGGCCGGGCCACGCAATGGTTGCCAGTGCACTGAACTGGGTACGGGACGAGCTGGACGCGCTGTTCGGTGAAGTCCAGGAAGCCCTGCGCCAATACTCCGACGACCCGACCAGCGTGGAATCGCTGGACCGGGCCCACGAGCGTGTCCGGCAGATTCGCGGGACGCTCGTGATGGTGCAGGTCGAAAGCGTCGTGAAGGTGTGCGACGAGATGCTCGCGGTGCTGGAGCATCTGCGCAGCGGCGAGTCCGCATCGGCCGCGACCACCGAGGCACTGTTGCGCGCCGCGCTGCAGCTCCCCGACTATCTCGAACACGGCGATGCCGCCGATCTGCCGTCTCCGATGGTGCTGCTCCCGCTGCTCAACGAACTCCGCAGCGTTCGTGGAGCGAGCATGCTGATGGACGTCGCTGAACTGATGCCCGACTTCGACGACGTCGATGATTCGCGCATGGGTGAGCCGGAAGAAGGGCTGTCGCCGGCCGAACGCCTGCGGACCCTGCAGCAGGCCCGGCGCAGTTTTCAGCGGGATCTGCTGGGACTGGTGAAGGGCGTGGATGCGGCGTCGGCCGCGGAGCGGTTGCACGAGGTCGCGCGCGAGGTCGTGCGGGCGGTCCCGGCCGGTGATTTCCGGCGTCTGTTCTGGGTGGCCGGTGCCCTGCTGGAGGGGCTGGCGCGCGGCGGGGTGGAGCTCAACAACGACATCCGGCGTCTGGTGGGGCGGGTCGATCGTGAACTGGGCCGCTACCTCAATGCGCTGTCCAATCAGCTGCGTGAGGGTGGCCAGGCCGACGACCTCGATTACGAAGCCCCCGTCGACACCATCAAGACCCTCCTGTTCCACGTGGCACGGGCCGAGGCAGATACCGAACAGACGCGCGCGGTGCGCGAGGTCTTTCACCTCGATGACCTGAATGCCCGGGACGAGAGCGCATCCAGCGGTCTGGGGCGCGAAGTCTTCGACAAGCTGCGTGCGGCCCTGGAGGATGATCTCGGAGAGGTCCGCGAACGCCTGGACGTGCTGATTCGTTCCGCGACCCGCGAGGCGGGCGATCTCGAACCGTTGCGCGAACAGGTTCGCCGGATCGGCGCCACCATGCGCATGCTCGGGCTGGAACAGGGGGAACACCACACCCGGGCCCTGGACGAATGTCTGGAACCCACGCGTCTGGCCCACCACGACGAACGTCTGGAGATGGAGCTGGCGCAGCATCTGCTGGCGCTGGAGTCCATCGTTGAATCCGGCCTGGAAGGCGAACGCGAGACCGCCAGCGGCGAGGCGGCCTACGACCGGAAGCTGGCAGAGGCGCTGTACCGCGAATCGCTGGTGGAGGTTCGTCGGGTCCGGGAAAACCTCATGGGCTTTCTGTCGGGCGATGCCCGTGCCAGCAGCCTCGACGAGGCGCGAGACGCCCTGCATCGCACGCGGGGCGCGCTTTCCATGGGGGGATTCCGCAGCCTGCATTCCCTGATCGATCCCCTGCTGCGTTTCCTCGATGACCGCGAGGGGATGACCGCGGCGGATCTGGCACCCGATGCCGTGGATGCACTGGCGGAGGTGCTCAGCTCGATCGAGGTTGCGCTGGAATCGTCCGGCCAGCCCTGGCGCGAACTCGACAGTGTGCATGAACGCGGTCGCAGTGCCCTGCAGCGCCTGGGGGCATCCGAGGATACTGCGCCGGCTCCGGAACCCCCAGTGGGGGAACCAGCCGAGCCCGAACGGCCGGAACGGGCCGACGGGGAGCCGGCGCCGATACCGGATCTCGACGTTCCGGAGACGTCGGACAGCGCGCCGGAGCCGGCCGAAGCGGATGCCGTACCGGATCTCGAACTCCCGGAAGAGGACCTTGGGCCGGCTCCGTGGTCGGAACCGGATGCCGAAGCCGCATTCGGCCCCGAGCTGGCTGAAGAGGGGGCGCGCGAGGAACCTGCCGGTGAGCCTGAGCCTGAGCCTGAACCTGAGCCTGAACCTGAGCCCGAGCCCGCTCTCGAGATCCCTGCCGCGCAGGACGAAGCGACGGTCGGTGCCTCGCTCGCGGAACGTCCCGGTGGTCTGACGTTCGACGAGGCGGTCCTCCAGGAGCAGGTCCTCGGGCCGGACGCAGATGCGGAGATCCTCGATATCTTCCTGGAGGAGGCCGAGGAAGAAATCCAGAGCCTGGACGAGCAGTACCCGATCTGGCGTTCGGCACCGGGCGACATGGATACGCTTTCCATCGTGCGTCGTTCCTTCCACACGCTGAAGGGCTCCGGCCGCCTCGCGGGAGCGTTGCGGCTCGGCGAGTTCGCCTGGGTGGTGGAATCCTTCCTCAACCGGCTGCTCGAAGGCACCGATCAGGCGGATGGAGACACGCTCTCCGCCGTGGGCGATGCGGTGTCGGTGCTCCCCGGACTGGTGGCGGAGGTGCGTGACCAGAAGGGACCGGAAACGCCGGTCCTCGATATTGTACTGCGCCTGGACGCCCTGGCCGCCGGCGAGCCCGCCGCGACCGCTACGGACGCAGAGCCGGCCCCGGCGGCTCCTCCGGCAGGCGCGGAGGACGATCTTGCGGCCCTGGCGCGCAGCATGGATGCCCTGGATGCTCCCGACGAGCCCGAGCCCGAGCCCGAGCCCGAGCCCGAGCCCGAGCCCGAAGGCGGGCTCGAGCACGACTCGCTGATCGAACTCGAGTCTCCGCTCCCGGAGGGCGACGCATCCGCCCCGGAGCCGGGCTCTGGCAAGGAATGGCCGGCGACGGACCAGGAAGAAGGTCATGTACTTGACGTCCCGGCGGACGAGGACGAGGACGAGGCACCGGCGGAGGAGTCGGCGATCGACCCGCAGCTGTGGGAGGTCTTCTCGGCCGAGGCCCTCAGTCATCTGGACACGGTTCGGTCGTGGCTGGAGGAAGCGGAGGCTGGCCCGCCGCGCCCGCCGAGCTATGCGCTGGAGCGGGCCCTGCATACCCTGCACGGCAGCGCGCGCACCGCGGGCGTCTCGACCGCGCATTCGGTGTGTCGTCCGTTCGAAAACCTGGTGCACCTGCATCGCGAGATGGAGGAACCGCTGGGCCCGCAGGCCATTGAGCTGCTGCGTCGAGTGGCCGACCACCTCGGTGCGGTGGTCGAATCGCCGGTGCCACCTCCGGTAGCTCGGCTCGAGACGCCGCCGGAATGGGTGAACGAGGTCGAGGGCCTGTTCGCCGAAGCCCAGGACCGCTGGAATCGGCCGTCCGGGGGGCTGGAAGCCGAGGCGCTCGCCGAGGTTACGGGCGAGCCCGAGCCAGAGCCAGAGCCAGAGCTAGAGCCAGAGTCAGAACCGGAACCGGAACCGGAACCGGAACCGGAACCGGAACCGGAACCGGAACCCGAGCCCGAGCCGGAACCCGAACCCGAGCCGGAACCCGAACCCGAGCCGGAACCCGAACCCGTCGCAGCGGCGTCTCCTCCGTCGGAAGACGAGATCGATCCGGAGTTCGGCGAGGTCTTCATCGAGGAGGCTCATGACATTCTCGAGCAGGCCTTCCACACCCTGGCGGCCTGGCGCGAGGCCGGCGGCCGCCCCGGTCCTGACCAGGAGGCCTTCCAGCGGGAAGTCCATACCCTGAAGGGGAGTGCCCGCATGGCGGGCTTCACCGTGGTGGGTGCCATCGCCCACGCACTGGAGACCGCGCTCGGGGTCGAGACCGAAGCCGGTCAGGATCCGCGCCCGTCATTCTTTGATGCCGCGGAAAAGGCGCTGGTGGAGGTGCAGGGCCTGGTCGAGCGCGGCGTCGGGCCATGGCAGACGGACGAGAACCAAAGCCGGGAGCTGTCGGGGCTGAGGCACTGGAGCGTCGAGGAGGGAGCGGAGGAGCCGGAGGAGGCTGACGAAGCCACCGGCGAACGCGACGCCGACGAGGTGACGGCGGATGACACCGCCGCCCTGGCGAATGAGGCGGAGCCCGCCAGCCGCAAGCTGCAGGACCAGGTGCGGATGGACGCCGAAGTGCTCGACAGCCTGGTCAACAATGCCGGCGAGCTGGCGACCTTCCACCGGCGCTTCGAACAGACGGTGGGCCGGGTAGAAAACCAGATCGAGGAGCTGGACCGGACCATCACGCGGGTGCGCGAACAGCTGCGCAAGCTCGAGATCGAAACCGAAGCGCAGGTGCTGTTCCGGGTGGAGCAGGAAACCGGCGAGGAGCAGGTGGATTTCGATCCGCTGGAGATGGACCGCTACTCCGGGATCCAGCAGCTCTCGCGCGCGCTGGCGGAGAGTGTGAGTGACCTCGACAGCCTCAAGCAGGAGGTGGATGACGAGCTCCGGACCGCCGGCGGCGTGCTGTTGCAGGAAAAACGCGTGGGTACCGAGCTGCAGGACCAGCTGATGCGACAGCGCATGGTCCGGTTCGCTCGCATGGCGCCACGCCTGCGGCGTGTGGTGCGCGCGGCAGCCGACGACATGCAGCGCGAGGTCCGGGTGGATTTCGTGGGCCAGGATTCCGAGCTCGACCGTGCCCTGCTGGAACGGCTGGTGGCGCCGCTGGAACACCTGCTGCGCAATGCCGTCGCGCACGGCATCGAGACGCCCGACGAGCGGGAAGAGAGGGGCAAACCGCGGGAAGGTCACATCACGGTGACCCTGGAGCAGGCCGGCAGCGAGATCCGCATGGAAGTCGCCGACGACGGCGGCGGGATCGATGCGGAAGTGGTTCGCGCGAAGGCCATCGACCGCGGAGTCATCACGCCGGACGCCGAACTGAGCGACAATCAGGCACTGCAACTCATCCTGCAGTCCGGGTTCTCGACGGCCGCATCGGTGAACCATGTGGCCGGACGTGGTGTGGGCATGGATGTGGTCAACGCCGAGGTCAAGCAGCTCGGTGGAACGCTGGACATTGATTCCATCCCGGGTTCCGGGTCGCGCTTCACCCTGCGGCTCCCGTTTACGCTGGCAATCAGTCATTCGCTGCTGGTGCAGGTCGGAGAGGAAACCTTTGCCGTACCGATGGCCTCGGTCGAGGGCGTCGTACGTGCGCGGCGCGAGGAGATCGACGAATCGGGGGCGGCGCCGACCTACAGCTATGTGGGACAAGAATACGCCCTGCATTCCCTGGGCGAGATCCTCGGTATCGAGACCCAGGCCGGGGTCCACCCGCTCCCGGACGAGCCGTTCCCGCTGCTGCTGGTACGTACGGACGAGCAGAAGGTCGCGTTGCGTGTGGATGGCCTGGCGGGCAGCCAGGAGGTGGTGGTCAAGTCGGTCGGTCCGGTGCTCAGCCGGATCCCGGGCGTGGCCGGGGCCACGCTGCAGGGCGACGGGTCGGTGATGTTGATCCTGGATCTGAGCATGCTGATGCGCTTCGCAACCGTGGCACCCGGTGCCGAGGCCGGGGCCGTCGAGCCCGAAAGCAGCACGACGCGCATCATGGTGGTCGATGACTCGATCACCATCCGCAAGGTGACGGCCCGTCTGCTGACCCGCCGGGGCTTCGAGGTGGTGACCGCGCGCGATGGTCTGGACGCGGTGACCCTGCTGGACGAGCGCCGGCCGCACCTGATCCTGCTGGACGTGGAGATGCCGCGGATGGACGGTTTCGAGTTCGCTGCTCATGTGCGCGAACATCCCGAGTTCCGCGACGTACCGATCATCATGATCACCTCGCGCAGCGGCTCGAAGCACCGCGAGCGGGCCATGCGTCTGGGCGTGAACGGCTATCTCGGGAAGCCTTACCTCGAAAACGACCTGCTCAACGAGATCGAGCATCAGCTGGAAGGGGCGCCGGCATGACCCGGGTCACCGGTCGCGGAGGAGAACGATGAGCGAAAGCGAAGAGCGCGTCGAGGCGGTGATCGTCCAGCTGGAAGCAGGCTCGATCCTGCTGCCGCGCAGTGCGCTCCTGGAGGTCACCACGCGACCCGGTTCCAGCCTTCAGGAAGACGAGGTGTCGGCCGAACTGCCGTGGCTGGCGGCGCCCCTGACCTGGAACGAGCTGCAGATCCCGGTGATCAACGTCAACCACTTGCTGGATCCGGCGCGTGACACCGGTGAGGACCACCGCAGATTCACGCGTCTGCTGGTCCTGCAGGGTGCCGATGAACCGGACAGCCTGCCGTATTACGCCCTGGAGGTGCGGGGGACACCGCACCCGGTGCGCATCACGCCGCAGAACATCTTCGCCCTGGAGGGTGTGGAGACCACGCCGTGGTCATGGCGGGTCAAGGCATCGGGCGTGACTACGCACCTGTTGCGGCTGGATACGATCGAAGCCCGTCTGCGGGAGCTGCCGCAAGGTGGCCCGCGAGAGCGGGCGGCCGGTTCAGGGACGACAGCGGATACGCCTGTGGGCTGAAGGGCCGCGTCAGCCGTCCGCGTCCGGCGGCTCGAGATCGCCGAAGCGCCACTGAACCAGAGTCAGCATCGCCATGGCCGCGGTTTCGGTGCGCAGGGTGCGTGGCCCGGTGCGGACCGGAAGGAAACCACTGTCCCGCGCGAGGTCGCGTTCCGCATCCGTCAGCCCCCCTTCCGGGCCCACCAGGAGGCTGGCGCTGTCGGGTCCGGAGGCCTCGTTTGATGCAATGGCCTGGGAGAGCGGGACACCGGCCTCGTCGGCCAGCAGGGCCAGGTCGCCACCCCCGGGTTCGGGGGTCTCGCCTGCCCGTATCTCGTCGGGCTCGCAGACCGCTTCCAGCACCGGCAGCTCGTTGCGGCCGCACTGCTCCGCGGCCGCCGCAATGACCCCCCGCCAGTGACTCTGGCGCCGGTCCAGACCCTTGTGCCCGCCGGCCGAACGACTGCGTTCGCACAAGACGGGCCGGATCCGCGACACGCCCAGTTCCACTGCCTTCTGCAGGGCGAGGTCCATGTGATCGCCGCGCGCGATGCCCTGCCACAGGGTGACCGGAAAGCGCGGGGTGGTAGGTTCGGCGGCGCGCTCTGCCAGATGAAAAACGCCCGCCCGGCGACCGGTGGTCTCCAGGCGGGCGTCGAATTCATTGCCGCGACCGTCGAATACCCGGCACGCGGCGCCGTCTTTCAGCCGGAGAACCCGGGTGGCGTAATGCAGCCGATCCTCCGGTGCCGGCAGACGCAGCCCCGCCGCGAGATCGGCATTCTCGATCAGCAGACGGGGACAGCGCATGGTCAGCGACGGTTGTCGAGGTCCAGGTCCTTCCAGATCTGCTCGGTCGGGCCGGCCTGGTTCATGGAGTAGAAATGGATGCCCGGGGCGCCTTTCTCCAGCAGCTCGTCGGTCAGACGGGTAGCCACCTCGATACCGAATTTGCGGATGGAATCCTTGTCGTCCCCGTAGGCCTCCATGCGCTTGCGGATGTAGCGCGGGATTTCCGCCCCGCACATCTCGGAGAAGCGCATGATCTGGGTGTAGTTGGTGATCGGCATGATGCCCGGGATGATCGGGATGGTGATGCCCATCGCCTCCACCCGCTCCATGAACGCGACGTACGCATCCACGTTGTAGAAATACTGGGTGATCGCGGTATTCGCGCCGGCGTCCACCTTGGTCTTGAAGTTTTCCAGGTCCTTCTCGGCGCTGGGGGCCTGCGGATGGAATTCCGGATAGGCTGCCACTTCCAGCTTGAACTGGTCACCGAACTCGGCGCGTACGAATTCGACCAGCTCCGAGGCGTAACGGAAATCACCACCGGAATGCTTGGTGCCGGACGGCAGGTCGCCACGCAGCGCCACGATGCGGTCCACGCCGATGTCGCGGTAGGCGTTCAGCAGGTCGCGCAGTTCGTCCTTCGTGGACGAGATGCAGGAGACGTGCGGGGCGGCCGGGATGCCATCGTTCTGGATGATGTCCTTGACCGTCTCGAGGGTGCGGTCACGGGTCGAACCGCCGGCGCCGAAGGTGACGGAGTAGAACTCCGGCTTGAGGGCGCCCAGACGCTTGCGGGCCTTGGCCAGGCGTTCGGCGCCGGCATCGTCCTTGGGCGGGAAGAATTCAACGCTGAAGACGCGTTCCTGATTGCTCATTGCTTGTCCTCCAGACAAAAAGAAGGCGGACCGCACGAGTATGCGGCCCGCCCGGGCTGTCACACAGTCAGTTGACTAATGTGAGGCTGGCCGATCAGTAGCGGTAGTGTTCCGGCTTGAACGGACCATCCACCGACATGCCCAGGTACTGCGCCTGGTCGTCGGTCAGGCGCGTCAGGTTCGCGCCCAGCTTCTTCAGGTGCAGGTTCGCGACCTTCTCGTCCAGATGCTTCGGCAGGATGTAGACCTGCTTGTCGTACTCCGAGCCCTTGTTCCAGAGCTCGATCTGCGCCAGCGTCTGGTTGGTGAACGAGTTGGACATCACGAAGGACGGGTGGCCCGTGCCGCAGCCCAGGTTCACCAGACGGCCTTCGGCCAGCATCAGGATGCGGTTGCCGTTCGGCAGGATGATGTGGTCAACCTGCGGCTTGATGTTGTCCCACTCGTACTTGCGCATCGAGGCGACGTCGATCTCGGAGTCGAAGTGGCCGATGTTGCAGACGATGGCCTGGTCCTTCATCCGGGTCATGTGATCTTCGGTGATCACGTCCTTGTTGCCCGTGGCGGTGATGAAGATGTCGGCCTTGTCGGCGGCTTCGTCCATCGTCACGACGCGGAAGCCTTCCATCGCGGCCTGCAGGGCGCAGATCGGGTCGATCTCGGTGACCCACACGGTGGAGCCGAGACCACGCAGCGACTGGGCGGCACCCTTGCCGACGTCACCGTAGCCGGCGACCACGGAGATCTTGCCCGCGATCATCACGTCGGTGGCGCGCTTGATGGAGTCCACGGTGGACTCGCGGCAGCCGTACAGGTTGTCGAACTTGGACTTGGTGACCGAGTCGTTGACGTTGATGGCGGGGAAGGCCAGCTCGCCGGTCTTCGCCATCTGGTACAGACGGTGCACGCCGGTGGTGGTCTCTTCGGTCACGCCGTGGATCTTGGACAGCATGTCCGAGTACCAGGTCGGCTGCTCGGCCAGGCGTTCCTTGATCTTGGCGAACAGGGCCACTTCTTCTTCGTGCTCGGGGTTTTCCAGCACGGAGGCATCCTTCTCGGCGCGGGCACCCAGGTGCAGCAGCAGGGTCGCGTCGCCACCGTCGTCCAGGATCATGTTGGCACCGCCATCGAATTCGAAGATGCGGTGGCAGTAGTCCCAGTACTCTTCCAGGGTCTCACCCTTCACGGCGAAGACCGGCGTGCCGTTGTCGGCGATGGCCGCGGCAGCGTGGTCCTGCGTGGAGTAGATGTTGCAGGAGGCCCAGCGGACCTCGGCACCCAGCGCTTCCAGGGTCTGGATCAGCACGGCGGTCTGGATGGTCATGTGCAGGGAGCCGGCGATCTTGGCGCCCTTCAGCGGCTGGGAGGCCGCGTACTCTTCGCGAGTCTGGATCAGACCGGGCATTTCGGTCTCGGCGATCGCGATTTCCTTGCGGCCGAACTCGGCCTGGTTGATGTCCTTGACGACGTAGTCGCCCGATTTCTTGGCATCCATCACAGCATTCATGGTGTTACTTCTCCGTTGGTCTGGATGAGCGCCGTGTTACTTCAGGGGAACATCCGGCTGAGCCTGACGGTGGAACCGCTGCAGCGCTCCTCAGCCGGATGGGTGTTTCGCTTACGAAATATGGACTCTTAGAGTCCGGCGGCCTTCTTGAGTTCCTCGGCCTTGTCGGTGCGCTCCCAGGGGAGGTCGACGTCTTCGCGGCCGAAGTGGCCGTAGGCGGCGGTCGCCTTGTAGATCGGACGCAGCAGATCCATCATCTGGACCAGGCCCCACGGACGCAGGTCGAAGATGTCACGGACCAGCGTCTCGATGCGACGGTCGTCGATCTTGCCGGTGCCGAAGGTGTCGATGGTGATCGAGGTCGGGTCGGCCACGCCGATGGCGTAGGAGACCTGGATCTCGCACTTGTCGGCCAGGCCGGCGGCGACGACGTTCTTGGCCACGTAGCGGCCGGCGTAAGCAGCGGAGCGGTCCACCTTGGACGGGTCCTTGCCGGAGAACGCACCGCCACCGTGGCGGGCCATGCCGCCGTAGGTGTCGACGATGATCTTGCGACCGGTCAGGCCGGCATCGCCCACCGGGCCGCCGATCTCGAACTTGCCGGTCGGGTTGATGTGGATCTGGTCATCGGAGACCTGGCTGAGCCACTCGGCCGGCAGGACCTTCTTGAAGATCTCTTCATAGATGGCTTCCTGCAGGTCCTTCTGGGAGATCTCCGGGCTGTGCTGGGTGGACAGCACGACCGCGTCCAGGCCGGCCGGCTTGCCGTCTTCATAGCGCAGGGAGACCTGGCTCTTGGCGTCCGGGCGCAGCCACGGCAGCTTGCCGCTCTTCATCAGCTCGGACTGGATGCGCACCATCTTGTGGGCGTAGAAGATCGGGGCGGGCATCAGGGTATCGGTTTCGCGCGCGGCGTAGCCGAACATCAGGCCCTGGTCACCGGCGCCCTGGGTGGCGCGGTCGGAGACGTCGCGGTCCACGCCCATGGCGATGTCCTGGGACTGCTCGCCCAGCACGTTCAGCACGGCGCAGGTGTTGCCGTCGAAGCCCTTGTGGGAATCGTCGTAGCCGATCTCGCAGACGGTCTCGCGCACCAGGCGCTCGTAATCGATCTGCGCGCCGGTGGTGATCTCGCCCAGCAGCATGACCATGCCGGTCTTGGTGGCGGTTTCACACGCGATGCGGGCGTGCGGGTCCTGCTCGATGATGGCGTCGACGATGGTGTCGGAGACCAGGTCGGCCATCTTGTCGGGGTGACCCGCAGAGACCGATTCCGAGGTGAAGATGTAGTTGGACATTAAGCGTTCCTTTTCTGTCGTTTCGATTTAGTTTTGCGCAAAACGACCGCTAGTGTAACGCGACTCGCCGGGAATTTCTAAGCCCCCCTGTCGGCGGAACCCACGAGCCCCGGCTGCGGGGGTGTCGGCGATCCGCGCCGGCGCGCCCGCTGCGGCGCGTCGGGACGCGACTTGCCCCGCTGGTTGAAAGTGGCCAAAATGCTCCGCCGTCACTGGGGTTGTGCGGCCTTGCCCGCCCGTTGTCCGGTCCGCCCGGCGCGCCTTGATGCTGCAGCGCCGGAGCCGCGAGACCGGTTCCCGCCCCGGCCAGAATCTTTCATCACTTGAGCAGGAGACCCGCATGCCCACCCGTAGAGAGCTTGCCAATGCCATCCGCGCCCTTTCCATGGACGCGGTCCAGAAGGCCAATTCCGGTCACCCGGGGGCCCCGATGGGGATGGCGGACATCGCCGAGGTGCTGTGGAACGACTACATGCAGCACAACCCGGCGAACCCGGACTGGGCCGACCGCGACCGTTTCGTGATGTCCAACGGCCACGGTTCGATGCTGGTGTACTCGCTGCTGCACCTCACCGGCTACGACCTGCCGATGGACGAGATCAAGCAGTTCCGGCAGCTGCATTCGCAGACACCGGGGCACCCCGAGTACGGCTATACCGCAGGCGTCGAGACCACCACCGGCCCGCTGGGTCAGGGCGTGTCCAACGCCGTGGGCATGGCGCTGGCCGAGAAGGTCATGGCCTCCCACTTCAACCGTCCGGGCCACGAGATCGTCGATCACAACACCTATGTGTTCCTCGGTGACGGCTGCCTGATGGAAGGCGTCTCGCACGAGGCCTGCGCGCTGGCCGGCACCCTGGGCCTGGGCAAGCTGGTCGCGTTCTGGGATGACAACGGCATCTCCATCGACGGCGAGGTCGAAGGCTGGTTCACCGACGACACCCCGTCCCGCTTCGAGGCCTATGGCTGGCACGTGGTGCGCGACGTGGACGGCCATGACGCCGATGCGGTCAAGGCCGCGATCGAGCAGGCCCGCAAGGAAACCGGCAAGCCGACCCTGGTCTGCTGCCGCACCGTGATCGGCTTTGGTTCCCCGAACAAGTCCGGCAAGGAAGAGTGCCACGGCGCTGCCCTGGGCGATGACGAAGTCGCGCTGACCCGCAAGGAGCTGGGCTGGAACCACGCCCCGTTCGAGATCCCGAACGATATCTACGCCGGCTGGGATGCGAAGGACAAGGGCGCGAAGGCCGAGGCCGAATGGAAGGAACGCTTCGAGGCGTATCGCAAGGCGCACCCCGAACTGGCCGCCGAATTCGAACGCCGCATGGCCGGCGACCTGCCCTCCGACTGGACCGAGAAGGCCACGGCTTTCATCAAGGAAACCGTCGAGAAGGCCGAGAAGACCGCCACGCGCAAGGCGTCGCAGGCGACCATCGGTGGCTATGCCCCGGCGCTGCCGGAACTGCTGGGCGGCTCCGCCGACCTGGCGGGCTCCAACCTGACCATGTACAGCGGCTCGAAGCCCGTTTCGAAGGAAGACGCCGCCGGCAACTACGTGTACTACGGCGTGCGCGAGTTCGGCATGGCCGCGATCATGAACGGCATTGCGCTGCACGGCGGGTTCATCCCGTACGGCGGCACCTTCCTGATCTTCTCGGACTATGCGCGTAACGGCATCCGCATGTCCGCGCTGATGAAGCAGCGCGTGATGTACGTGCTGACGCACGATTCCATCGGCCTTGGCGAGGACGGCCCGACCCACCAGCCGATCGAACAGACCCCGAGCCTGCGCCTGATCCCCAACCTGAACGTGTGGCGCCCCTGTGACGCGGTCGAGACCGCGGTGGCCTGGAAGGCCGGTGTCGAGCGCACCGACGGGCCGTCCGCGTTCATCCTGTCGCGCCAGGGCATGCCGCACATGGAGCGCGACGGCGAGCAGCTCGCCAACATCGCGCGCGGTGGCTACGTGCTGAAGGACTGCGACGGCACCCCGGATCTGATCTTCATCGCGACCGGTTCCGAGGTCGAGCTGGCGGTGCAGGCGGCCGAGACGCTGGCCGGCGAGGGCAAGAAGGCGCGCGTCGTGTCCATGCCCTGCGTGGAACTGTTCGAACAGCAGGATCCGGCCTACCGCGAATCCGTGCTGCCGTCCGCCGTGCGCAAGCGCGTGGCCGTGGAAGCCGGCGCCACCGCGGGCTGGTACAAGTTCACCGGCATGGACGGCGCGGTGTTCGGCATGGACTGCTTCGGCGAATCCGCCCCGGGCGGTGCGCTGTTCGATTACTTCGGCTTCAAGCCGGAGAATGTCGCGCAGATCGCCCGCGACGTGCTGAACGGCTGAGCCCCGACGATTTTCAATAAGAGCTGAAAGAGGAGACTCCCATGGCTATCAAGGTTGGTATCAACGGTTTCGGCCGCATCGGCCGCATGGCCTTCCGCGCCATCGCCCAGGACTTCCCCAACCTGCAGGTGGTCGGCATCAATGACCTGCTGGATCCGGAATACCTGGCCTACATGCTGCGCTACGATTCGGTCCACGGCCGCTTCGAAGGCGACATCAGTGTCGAGGGCAACGACCTGGTCGTGAACGGCAACCGCATCCGCCTGACCGCGGAGAAGGATCCGGCCGCCCTGAAGTGGGGCGACATCGGCGCCGACGTGGTGATCGAGTCCACCGGCCTGTTCCTGACCGGCGAGACCGCGCAGAAGCATCTGGACGCCGGCGCCAAGAAGGTCGTGATGTCCGCCCCGTCCAAGGACGACACCCCGATGTTCGTCTACGGCGTGAACCACGGCGACTACAGCGGCCAGAACATGGTTTCCGCCGCTTCCTGCACCACCAACGCCCTGGCGCCGGTGGCCAAGGTCCTGCACGACAACTGGGGCATCAAGCGCGGCCTGATGACCACCGTACACGCCGCCACCGCCACGCAGAAGACCGTCGACGGCCCGTCCATGAAGGACTGGCGCGGCGGCCGCGGCATCCTGGAGAACATCATCCCGTCCTCCACCGGTGCCGCCAAGGCCGTGGGCAAGGTGCTGACCGAGCTGAACGGCAAGCTGACCGGCATGGCCTTCCGTGTGCCCACCTCCGACGTGTCGGTGGTCGACCTGACCGCCGAACTCAATGGCGAGGCCGACTACAAGGCCGTGTGCGAGGCCATGAAGAAGGCCTCCGAGGGCGAGCTGAAGGGCGTTCTGGGCTACACCGAGGACCTGGTGGTCTCCACCGACTTCCGCGGCTACACCGCCCCGTCGGTGTTCGATGCCGGCGCCGGCATCCAGCTGGACTCGACGTTCGTGAAGGTCGTGGCCTGGTACGACAACGAGTACGGCTACACCTGCAACATGCTCCGCATGGTGGAGCACGTCGCCCAATAAGACCTGCGGGGAGTCCGCCGGGGCGCGTGCCGCTCCCGGCGGCGTCCCACCAGAGTCTTGGGCGCAGCTTCCCCGTAGGGGAGGCTGCACCGAAGGCTTTTTTCGTTCCAACCTTTTTCGCGAGGTATTCCATGTCCGTCACCAAGA
The DNA here is from genome assembly GCF_000428605.1 of Thioalkalivibrio sp. ALE19. Taxonomy (NCBI): domain Bacteria; kingdom Pseudomonadati; phylum Pseudomonadota; class Gammaproteobacteria; order Chromatiales; family Ectothiorhodospiraceae; genus Thioalkalivibrio; species Thioalkalivibrio sp. ALE19. The sequence goes on along the minus strand of NZ_AUAG01000001.1, from coordinate 204,846 downwards.
TGACCGATCTCGATCTGCAGGGTCGCCGCGTGCTCGTGCGCCAGGACCTGAACGTCCCCGTCAAGGACGGCAAGGTCACGTCCGATGCGCGTATCCGCGCGAGTCTCGAGACCGTGCAGAAGGCCCTGGAAGGCGGCGCCGGCGTGATGCTGATGTCGCATCTGGGTCGGCCCACCGAGGGCGAATTCTCCGAGGAGGATTCCCTGGCCCCGGTCGCCGAGCACATGGGGCAGCTGCTCGGCCGCGAAGTGCGTCTGGTGCGGGATTATCTCGACGGGGTGGAGATCCAGCCCGGCGAGGTGGTGATGCTCGAAAACGTCCGTTTCAACAAGGGCGAGAAGAAGGATGACGAGGCGCTGGCGAAGAAGTACGCCGCGCTGTGCGACGTCTACGTGATGGACGCCTTCGGTACTGCTCACCGCGCCCAGGCCTCCACCCACGGGGCCGGCAAGTTCGCGCCGCAGGCCTGCGCCGGTCCGCTGCTGGCCCGCGAACTGGAAGCCCTGAGCAAGGCGCTGGATAACCCGAAGCGCCCGCTGGTCGCGATCGTCGGCGGCTCCAAGGTCTCGACCAAGCTGACCGTGCTGGAGTCCCTGTCCAAGGTCGTGGACCAGCTGATCGTGGGGGGCGGCATCGCCAACACCTTCATCGCGGCCCAGGGCCATGATGTCGGCAACTCGCTGTACGAGGCCGATCTGGTCGACGAATCGAAGCGACTGATGGAAGCCGCGCGCGCCAAGGGCGGCGAGATCCCGGTGCCGACCGACGTCACCGTGGGCAAGGAGTTTTCCGACAGCACGCCGGCGGAGACCAAGTCGGTGGACGCGATCGGCGCCGACGACATGATCTTCGACGTGGGTCCGGAGACCGCCTCCACCTACGCGGAAGCCCTGCGCAATGCCGGCACCATCGTCTGGAACGGCCCGGTGGGCGTGTTCGAGTTCGATCAGTTCGCCGCGGGCACGCGGGCCCTGGGCGAGGCGATCGCGGAAAGCGATGCCTTCTCCATTGCCGGCGGTGGCGACACCCTGGCGGCGATCGACAAATACGATCTCTCCGAGCGCATCAGCTACATCTCCACCGGCGGCGGCGCCTTCCTCGAGTTCCTGGAAGGCAAGACGCTGCCGGCCGTGGCGATGCTCGAGGAGCGGGCAAAGGGCTGAACGGCCTTGAACGCCACGCCATCCAACATCGGAGAGCCCCGCGTGAGACGCACCAAGATCGTAGCCACCCTTGGCCCCGCGACCGACAGTGACGAAGCCATGGATGCCATCATCCAGGCCGGCGTCGATGTCGTGCGCGTCAACTTCTCGCACGGGGATCCGGATGACCACCGTGCCCGCGTGCAGCGACTGCGCGCGGCCGCCGAACGTGCCCATCGCGTGGTCGGCGTGCTGGGCGACCTTCAGGGGCCCAAGATCCGCATCGAGCGCTTCGCCAATGGCAAGGTGCACCTGGAAGAAGGCGCACCGTTCGCGCTGGACGCGGACCTGGGCCGCGACGACGGTGACGACACCCAGGTCGGCCTGACCTACACCGACCTGCCGAAGGACGTACGCCCGGATGACATCCTGCTGCTGGATGACGGCCGCATCGTGCTCAAGGTGACCGCAGTCGCGGCGAGCCGGGTCGAAACCGAGGTCGTGGTCGGCGGCGAGCTGTCCAACAACAAGGGCATCAATCGCCAGGGGGGTGGCCTGTCCGCCCCGGCGATCACCGACAAGGATCGCGAGGACATCCGCCTGGCGGCTGAACTGGAGGTGGACTATCTGGCGGTGTCGTTTCCGCGCTCGGCGCAGGACATCCACCTGGCCCGCGGGCTCCTGAAGGAGGCCGGCTGGGAGGCCGGGATCTGCGCCAAGATCGAGCGTTCCGAGGCCCTGGACGTGATCGACGAGATCATCTCGGCGACCGAGGTGATCATGATCGCGCGCGGGGATCTCGGGGTGGAGATCGGCGACGCCGAACTGCCCGGGGTGCAGAAGACCCTGATCTCGCGGGCGCGCGCCCTCAACCGGCTGGTCATCACCGCGACCCAGATGATGGAGACCATGATCCAGAATCCGATCCCCACGCGGGCGGAGGTCTTCGACGTGGCCAACGCGGTGCTGGATGGCACCGACGCGGTGATGCTGTCCGGCGAGACCGCAACCGGACGCTATCCCGGACGGGTGGTCTCCAGCATGGACCGGATCTGCGAAGCCGCGGAGCGCCAGCGTGCCGCGCGGCAGTCGGACCACCGCATGGACTCCACCTTCGGACGCGTGGACGAGGCGATCGCGATGGCCACCATGTACACGGCCAACCACCTGGACGTGCAGGCGATCGCGGCGCTCACGGAGTCCGGCGCCACCGCCCTGTGGATGTCGCGGATCAGTTCCGGGATCCCGATTTACGCGCTGACCCGGCGCATGGACACCAGTCGGCGCATGAGCCTGTACCGCGGTGTCTACCCGGTGTATGTTGACTCGCTGCCGGAGAGCCACGAGAGCCTGAACCGCGAAGCGGTCAACTTGCTCCAGGCCGAGGGGGTCGTGCAGGATGGCCAGCTGGTCATAATCACCAAGGGCGACCTGCAGGGTGCCCATGGCGGCACCAACGCAATGAAAATCGTCCGGGCCGGCGAAGTCGCCTGACGGCGACCGTCACCCGGACGTCCAGTTCCCAACCTGAAGTGCGAATCCCGTAAGGAGGAACCATGGCACTGATCTCGCTTCGCCAGCTGCTGGACCATGCCGCCGAGCATGGCTACGGCATGCCGGCCTACAACGCCAACAACATGGAACAGATCCATTCGATCATGGAGGCCGCGAAGGAAGTGGACTCCCCCGTGATCATCCAGGCGTCCGCCGGTGCGCGGAAGTACGCCGGTGAGCCCTTCCTGCGCCGCATGATCGAGGCGGCTGCCGAGCAGTATCCGGACATCCCGATCGCGCTGCACCAGGACCACGGCGCCGAGCCGGCGGTGTGCCTGCGTTCCATCCAGTCGGGCTTCACCTCGGTGATGATGGACGGCTCCCTGATGCCCGACATGAAGACCCCGTCGACCTACGACTACAACGTCGACGTGACCGCCAAGGTCTCCGAGATGGCTCACTCCTGCGGTGTGTCGGTGGAAGGCGAGCTGGGCTGCCTGGGCTCCCTGGAAACCGGCCAGGCCGGCGAGGAAGACGGTTCCGGCGCCGAAGGCACGCTGTCCCACGACCAGCTGCTGACCGACCCGGACGAGGCCGCGGACTTCGTCAAGAAGACCAAGTGCGACGCCCTGGCCATCGCCATTGGCACCTCGCACGGCGCCTACAAGTTCACCCGTCCGCCGACCGGTGACATCCTGGCGATCGAGCGCATCAAGGAGATCCATGCCCGGATCCCGGACACCCACCTGGTGATGCACGGCTCCTCCTCGGTGCCCGAGGAATGGCTGAAGATCATCAACCAGTACGGCGGTGACATGGGCGAGACCTACGGCGTGCCGGTCAAGGAGATCCAGGAAGGCATCAAGCACGGCGTGCGCAAGGTCAACATCGACACCGACCTGCGCATGGCGTCAACCGGTGCGGTGCGCAAGTTCCTGGCCGAGAACCCGAAGGAATTCGATCCGCGCAAGTTCCTGAAGGCCTCCACCGCCGGCATGAAGGACGTCTGCAAGCAGCGTTACGAAGCCTTCGGCTGCGCCGGGATGGCGTCCAAGATCAAGCCGATGTCGCTGGACGACATGGTTGCCCGCTACAACAACGGCGAGCTGGATCCGAAGATCAACTGATCTCGCGATCCGCGCACGGATGCACGAAAAAGGGGGCTTCGGCCCCCTTTTTTTGTGCCATCATGTCGGGATCCTGTTCGAACCCAGGCACCTCCACGGAGGCCCCGATGCGCCCGTTTATCGTCATTGCTCTCGCTCTTGCCGTGGCCCTCTCCCTGATGGCCCCGGCCAGCGCCAACCCGTTCGCGCGCGACGTCGATCCGCAGGACATCGTCGACCGCGCGAAGGACACCCTCACCCGCATGGCCGGGCACCCCGACTATCCCGCGCTGCGCGCCGACCTGCGGGAAGCGCATGCGGTGGTGATCTTCCCGCGCGTGATCCGTGGCGGGTTCTTCATTGGCGGATCCGGCGGGCTGGGCGTGGCCCTGGCCTGGGACGAAGACGAGGGCGATTACAGTCCGGTGGGGTTCTATTCACTCGGATCCGTCAGCTTCGGCGTACAGATCGGCGGGGATGCCGCCGAGGTGGTGATGGTTGCACGGCGGCCCGATGCCCGCGATTCGCTGTTTGCCTCGTCCATGCGCCTGGGAGGGGATGCCGAAGTCGCCGCGGGCCCGGTGGGCGCCGGGCGCAGCGCCTCCGTCAATGCGGATTTCATCTCTTACGCGCGGGCCCGCGGGGCGTATCTGGGGATGAGCTTCGAAGGCTCGCGCCTGACAGTCCGCGAAGACTTCAACGAGGCCTACTACGGCGAGGACCTGCGGCCGGTGCACATCCTGGAGGGCCGTCGGGTGGATCACCCCGGGACTCATGCCCTGCGTGATGCCCTGCTCGAGCTCCGCCGCGACGAGGCCGGCGAGGCCCCGGCGCGCGGCGGTGAGGATCAGCGGCCGGAGGCCGATCCGGCCGAAGGGGGGATCAGGCCCGATGCGATGGAGGTCGAGACCCTCTGACCGGCCGGCTCCGGGGTGATCCCTTCGGCCAGTTCGATCACCGGCACTGGTGTGCGCCGTTGCAGGGCGGATGCGTTGTCCAGGCGTGGATCGGTGTCGGGCTGGCGCCGGTTGAGCACGATCCCCGCCAGTGCGAGTCCGCGCCGCTCCAGGGCTTCGAGTGTCAGCAGGCAGGTGTTCAGCGTCCCCAGGCGATCTTCCGCCACCAGCAGTACGGGCAGGCCGAGCGCCGCGGCCAGGTCGGCGTTCAGCGCGTCCTCGGCCAACGGCGAATAGAAGCCGCCGGCGCCTTCCACCAGCAGCGGCCCCTCCGCTTCTTCCCGTTGTGCCTCGCAGGCGTCGACCAGGTCCGCGAGGTACAGCGGGCGACCGATGTTGCGCGCTGCCTGGTCCGGGGCGAGGGCATCGGGGAACCGCCAGGGGGTCACCCGTGCCACTGCCGCCGGGGGCAGCCCCGCGGCTGCAGTGAGGGCCACGCCATCAGCGGGATACAGGCCGTCCGGCCCTGTCTCGCAGCCGGATTCCGCCGGCTTGCACGGGACGGGGTTCAGCCCCGCCGCGCACCAGGCCCGCAGCAGCGCGCAGCCGACGAAGGTCTTGCCCACGCCGGTGTCGGTTGCGCTGACGAACAGGCCCGCGGGATTCATGGCCGGTCGAGCGGCGACCCGGTCAGGCGTTCCAGCGCCTCGCGATAGCGCGCCGCCGTCTGCTCGGCGATCTCCGCGGGCAGCACCGGGCCCGGGGCCGTCTTGTCCCAGTCCAGGGTCTCGAGGTAGTCACGCACGTACTGCTTGTCGAACGACGCGGGGCTGCGGCCCGGGGTGTATTCGTCCGCCGGCCAGAAGCGCGAGGAGTCGGGTGTCAGGACCTCGTCGATCAGATGCAGGCGGCCTTCGCGGTCGAGCCCGAATTCGAATTTGGTGTCGGCGATGATGATTCCGCGCGCGGCGGCGTGCTCGCGCGCCAGGTTGTAGATCGCGATGCTGGCGTCACGCACCTCGCGCGCGCGCTCCTCGCCAATGGCAGCGGCGACATGGTCGAAGTCGACGTTCTCGTCATGATCCCCGACCGCCGCCTTGGTGCTGGGCGTGAACAATGGCTCCGGCAGTGCCCCGGCCAGTTCCAGCCCCGGTGGCAGCGGGAGACCACAGACCGCACCCGTGGCCTGATAGTCCTTCCAGCCGGAGCCGATCAGGTAGCCGCGCACCACCGCTTCCACCGGCAGGGCCTCCAGTCGCCGGACCACCAGGCTGCGCCCCTCGAGCGGCGCGCGCACCGCGGGGTCCGGCACTACCTCGGCCAGCGGTATATCGGTCAGCTGATTGGGGATGTCCAGCTCGCGTTCGATGCGCTGCATCCAGTACACGGTGATCGCGGTCAGCACCCGTCCCTTGTCCGGCACCGGGGTAGGCAGGATCACGTCGAATGCCGACAGCCGGTCGGTGGTCACCATCAGCCAGTGGTCGTCGTCCACCCGGTACAGGTCGCGCACCTTGCCGCGGTGGACGCATTCCAGGTCGGGGATGTCACTTTCAAGAAGGGTATCGTCCATCCGCGTATTGTAGCGGCTGTGGCGACACAGGGAACGCGCCGCCGAAGACTGCCGGCCGGCTTGTCGCCGCACGGCGCTCCCGCTATGGTTGCGCGGATGAATATCACCGACACCGCAACACCGCCGCGCGTGGGCGTGGTCATGGGCAGCACCTCGGACTGGGGAACCATGGAGCGTGCGGCCGAACTGCTGGCGCGCCTGGAGATTCCCCACGAGACCCGCGTGGTGTCCGCGCATCGCACGCCGGATCTGCTGTTCGAGTATGCCGAACAGGCGCGCGAGCGGGGTCTGTCCGCGATCATTGCCGGGGCCGGCGGCGCCGCGCACCTGCCGGGCATGCTGGCCGCCAAGACGCCGGTGCCGGTGCTGGGCGTGCCCGTGGCCTCGCGTCACCTGCAGGGCGAGGACTCGCTGCTGTCCATCGTGCAGATGCCGCGCGGGATCCCGGTGGCCACCTTCGCCATCGGCGAATCGGGTGCCGCCAATGCCGCGCTGTTCGCGGCCGCGATGCTGGCCACCGGCGACCCCGATCTCGCGGCCCGGCTGGATGCCTTCCGCGCCGAACAGCGCGACGCCGTTCTCGGTCAGTCCCTGCCGCCGGACCCGGCGTGAACCGGTCATGATTGCTCCGCCCGCCACCCTCGGCCTGCTGGGCGGCGGCCAGCTGGGCCGCTATTTCGTGCTGGCCGCGCGCCGTTCGGGCTACGCCGTGATGGTGATGGACCCGGACCCGCGCAGCCCGGCCGGAGCGGTCGCGGACTGGCACCGCGTCGCCGCATTCGACGATCATGCGGCGCTGGATCAGCTGGCCGATGCCTGCGCGGTGGTCACCGCCGAGTTCGAGAACATCCCCGCCGCGTCGCTGGAACGGGTCGCGGCGCGTGGTTGCCTGCGGCCGGGGGTGCGGGCGCTGACGATTGCCCAGGATCGCCTGGAGGAGAAGCGCTTTCTGGGCGAGGCGGGCATCGCGGTGGCGCCGTGGCGACCGGTGCTGGCCGGTCGTGATCCGCAGCCCCCGGCCACCGGGGCCGGCGAGCCGCGCTTCCCGGCGGTGCTCAAGACCGCTCGTCTGGGCTATGACGGCAAGGGGCAGGCCCGTCTCGAGGATCCGGACCACCTGGCCGCGGCCCATGCCGGGCTGGGCGGGGTGGATTGCGTGCTGGAAGAGCAGGTCGAGCTGGCGCGCGAGGTCTCGGTGATCGTGGCGCGCGCGCCGGACGGGCGCAGCGAGGTGTTCCCGGTGGCCGAGAACCATCATCGCCACGGCATCCTGCACCTGACCCGGGTCCCGGCGCGTCTGTCCGCCGCACTGGAGCAGCAGGCCCGAGACGTCGCGCTGCGGGTGGCCGATCGTCTGGATTACTGCGGGGTGCTGGCGGTGGAATTCTTCGTGACCGCCGGCGGCGAGCTGCTGGTCAACGAGATCGCCCCGCGGCCCCACAATTCCGGCCACTACACCCTGGATGCCTGCAGCGTGTCACAGTTCGAACAGCAGCTGCGCGCGGTCTGTGGCCTGGCGCTGGCCCCGGCCCGGGCGACGGCCCCGGTGGCCATGGTCAACCTGCTGGGCGACCTGTGGCCGGCGGCCACCGCGCCGGACTGGACCGGCGTGCTCGGCGAGGCGCGGGCCCGGCTGCATCTGTACGGCAAGGCCGAGGCCCGTCCGGGGCGCAAGATGGGGCATGTAAACGTGGTCGGCCTGCCGGACGAGGACGACGCCGACGTGGTAGCCGACGTCGCCGAATCCCTGTGGCGGGGCCTCGCCGGAGAACCATCGCAATGAGCCGGAACCATTTTCCCGATGCCGCCGCGCGGCGCGCGCGTCAGGCCGAACTGAAACAGGACCTCGAGATCGAGGAGACCCTGGAAGGCGTGCCGCTGCGCCTGCGGACCACCTGGGGCCTGTTCTCGCCGCGGCGGATCGACGACGGGACCCGGCTGTTGCTGCGGCACGCCGAGATCGGATCCGGTGATCGCTGCCTCGATCTCGGCTGCGGCTACGGCCCGATCGGCCTGGTGATGGCGCACAAGGCCGCCCCCGGGGCCTGCACCCTGGTGGACACCAACTTCATGGCGGTGGAATACGCCCGCGCGAATGCCGAGCGTAACGGGCTGAGCAACGTCGAATGCCTGCTGAGCAACGGCTTCTCGCATATCCGCGACCGTCGCTTCGATGTCGTCGCCTCCAATCTCCCGGCCAAGGTCGGGCGCGAGCTGCTCTATACCTGGCTGCTGGATGCGCACGAGCAGATGAACCCCGGAGGGCGGTTGTATGTCGTGACCATTACCGGGCTGCGACGCTTCATCGAAAAGGGGTTTCGCGAGGTGTTCGGCAACTACGACAAGCTCAAGCAGGGGCGCGACTACACCGTCGCCCTGGCGCGCCGCGAGGAGGACTGACCCGTGGCCGAGGGTGCGGCCGATCTGCCCGTCGCGCTCCAGGTGCTGGTGGCCCTGCTGACCGGGGCGGGGCTGGTCGTGATGCTGCGTCGCATGCCCTGGGAGGCCTTTTTCATCCCCGGTCGCGCGCAGCTGTTCGTCGGCGCATTCATCGCGCTGCTGGTCATCTGGACCCTGCGCGCGCAGACCGTGGACGGCCTGGCCCTCCACCTGATGGGCATGACCGCAGTGACCCTGGTGTTCGGCTGGCAGCTGGCGATCCTGCTGGCGTTTCTGGTGGTGGGCGTGCTCGGACTGTTCGGCGTGCTGCCGATGTCGACCGTGCCCCTGACCGTGCTGCTGGCCGGCATCCTGCCGGTGGCGGTGACCTGGGGGCTGCTGCGCCTGACCGAAACCCGCCTGCCGCCGCACATGTTCATCTATCTCTACGGGGTGGCCTTCCTCGGAGGGGCGCTGTCGGCGGTGGTCGCGGTGCTGGGTACCGCGGCGGTGTACGGCCTGTTCACCGAACTGGCCTGGCACGAGGTCTATCGCGACTACGTGCGCTATCTCCCCCTGCTGATCCTGCCCGAGTCGGTGGTCAACGGCATCGTGGTCACGGCCCTGGTGGTCCTGCGCCCGGGTTGGCTGGCCACCTGGTCGGACGAGCGCTATCTCCACGGACGCTGACCTGCCCCGATCAAATCAGCATTTGTTTAATGAACCGTTCAGGAAGTGCCTGCTAATGTTCCTTCCACGCAGCGGCCGAGACCCTGTGCACAAAACCCGAAGGATACAGCAGGAGACAACAACAATGAAGAACGCATTCGCGCTGATGACCGGGGCCGGTCTGGCCCTCGCCTTTACCCTCCCGGCGCAGGCGGCCGACATCAAGGCCGGGCAGTCCATGTACCAGGCCGTGTGTGCCAGCTGCCACCAGGCGGACGGGCGTGGTCAGGCGATCTTCCCGGCCCTGAAGGGTCAGGACGCCGCCTACGTCACCGACAAGCTCGAACGCTACCGCGCCGGCGAGCAGGTGGGCGACAACACCGCGCTGATGCGCCCCCACGCGCAGTCGCTGAGCGACGAGGACATCGCCAACGTGGCGGCCTTCATCGAGACCGAGTTCGCCGAATAAGGCGCGGTTTGCCCCGGGGGCGACGCTCGTCGGCCCCGCTGCGCGGTCCCGGATTTTTGCCCGGGGCCGCGCCTTCGGGTAAAGTTTTGCGGTTCAGAAGAACCGGCACGCGCCGGTCTCCTTCCCGATTTAACCTTCGCGAGGCACCGCATGGCACAACCCGACCTGATTGCTCCGTCCATCCTGTCCGCCGATTTCGCCCGGCTGGGCGAGGAAGTCGAGAACGTCCTCAACTCGGGCGCCGACATCGTCCACTTCGACGTGATGGACAACCACTATGTCCCCAACCTGACCATCGGTCCGCTGGTCTGCGAAGCCCTGCGCAAGCACGGCATCCAGGCGCCGATCGACGTGCACCTGATGGTGAAGCCGGTGGACCGCATCATCCCGGATTTCGCCCAGGCCGGTGCCAGCTACATCACCTTCCATCCGGAGGCCTCCGACCACATCGACCGCACTCTGCAGCTGATCAAGAGCGAGGGCTGCAAGGCCGGGCTGGTGTTCAATCCGGCGACCCCGCTGTCGCATCTGGATTACGTGATGGACAAGGTCGACATGATCCTGCTGATGTCGGTGAACCCCGGTTTCGGTGGGCAGAAGTTCATCCCCGGCACGCTGGACAAGCTGCGCGAGGCGCGCCAGCGCATCGACGTCTCCGGGCGTGATATCCGCCTGGAGATCGATGGTGGCGTGAAGGCCGACAACATCCGCGAGGTCAAGGCGGCCGGCGCGGATACCTTCGTCGCCGGCTCGGCGATCTTCGGCGCGGGCGAGGATTCCGATCCGAACCGCTACGACAGCATCCTCAAGAAGATGCGCGAGGAGCTGGCCGGCGCCTGAGGCGTTGGTGCCCCGTCCGTCCGTTCCGCCCGTCGCTGCGAGGTTCGCGTGAGTCTGAAACGTCCCGCCATGATCCTGATCGACCTGGACGGCACGCTGATCGACAGCGTGCCCGATCTGGCCTGGAGCGTGGACGCGATGATGCGCGAGCTCGGTCTGCCCGAGCGCGGCGAGGCCGCGGTGCGCAACTGGGTGGGCAACGGCGTCGAACGGCTGGTGCAGCGTGCGCTGGTCAACGATCTCGACGGCGAGCCCGACCCGGAGCTGTACCAGCGGGCCCTGCCGGTTTTCATGCGGATCTACCAGGAGAACACCGCCGGGCGCAGCCCGCTGTATCCCGGCGTGCGCGAGGGCCTGGACCGTCTGCGGGCCGAGGGCTACCGCCTGGGCTGTGTGACCAACAAGGCGGGCTGCTTCACCCGCCCGTTGCTGGCGGAGAAGGGCATCCTCGACGACTTCGAGATCGTGGTCGCCGGCGACGACCTGGAGAAGAAAAAACCGGACCCGGAGCCCCTGTGGCATGCCGCACGCGAGCTGGGCGTGAAGCCGGAGGATTCGCTGATGGTCGGGGATTCGAAGAGCGACGTGAAGGCGGCGCGCGCGGCGGGATTCCAGATCGTCTGCATGACCTACGGCTATAATCACGGGGACGACATCCGCGACCAGAATCCGGACGCGGTGCTGGACCGTCTGGACGAGCTCCCTGCGCGACTGCCGGCACGGGCGGCATGAGGCCGGTCATGGACGCCTGCTTCCCCGCGACCGGACGATGGCGCGACGGCCTCTGAACCGCCGTCCTTCATCCGACCCGTTGCCAGGAAATGTCCGCCATGACCCCCGAACAGTTCGACGAACTCGCCCGCGAGGGGCATAACCGCATCCCGCTGGTGCGCGAGGTGCTCGCCGACCTCGAGACCCCGCTGTCGATCTTCCTCAAGCTGGCCAACCGGCCGTATTCGTATCTGTTCGAATCGGTGCAGGGCGGCGAGCGCTGGGGGCGCTATTCGTTCGTGGGGCTGCCGGCCCGCACCCTGGTGAGGGTGCACGGCCACGAGATCACGGTGGAGACCGACGGCGAGGTGGTCGAACGCGAGACCGTGGCCGACCCGCTGGCCTGGATCGAGGCCTATCAGGCGCGTTTCCGGGTGGCCGATCTGCCGGGCCTGCCGCGCTTCACCGGCGGACTGGTCGGCTACTTCGGGTTCGAGACCGTGCGTCTCATCGAGCCGCGCCTGGACGGCCCGGACAAGCCTGACGAACTGGGCCTGCCGGACATCCTGCTGCTGGTCTCCGAGGAAGTCGTGGTCTACGACAACCTGTCCAGTTGCGCGTACCTGGTGGTGCATGCCGATGCGTCCCGGCCGGACGGGCAGGCGGTGGCGTCCGAGCGCCTGGACGAACTCGAGACCCGTCTGGGCGAGCCGCTGGTTCCGCCGGACGATCCGCCGCATCCGCACGCGGTGCCGGAATACGTTCCCGGCTGGTCGGCCGAGGGCTTCCAGGCGGCGGTGGAGAAGGCGCAGCAGTACATCCTTGACGGCGACGTGATGCAGGTGGTGCTGGCACAGCGCATGAGCGTGCCGTTTTCCGCGCCGCCGCTGGATCTCTACCGCGCCCTGCGCGAACTGAACCCTTCGCCCTACATGTATTACCTGGACCTGGGCGATCACCACGTGGTCGGCGCGTCGCCGGAGATCCTGGTGCGCCTGGAGGACGAACGCGTGACCGTGCGCCCGATCGCCGGGACCCGGCCGCGCGGGCGCGATCCGGACGAGGACCGCGCGCTGGAGGCCGAACTGCTGGCCGATCCCAAGGAGCGTGCCGAACATCTGATGCTGATCGACCTGGGGCGCAATGATGCCGGCCGGGTCAGCCGCACCGGCTCGGTGCGGGTCACCGACACCATGGTGGTGGAGCGCTATTCGCACGTGATGCACATCGTGTCCAACGTGGAAGGCGAGCTGGCGCCGGGGCTGTCGGCGATGGACGTGCTGCGCGCGACCTTCCCCGCCGGCACGGTCAGCGGCGCGCCCAAGATCCGAGCGCTGGAGATCATCGACGAGCTGGAGCCGGTCAAGCGCGGGCCGTACTCCGGGGCGGTGGGGTATCTCTCCTGGTCCGGCAACATGGACACCGCGATCGCCATCCGCACGGCGGTGCTGCACGAAGGCGAGCTGCACATCCAGGCCGGGGCCGGCGTGGTGCACGACTCGGTGCCCGAGAACGAGTGGCAGGAGACCCTGAACAAGGGCCGCGCCGTGGTGCGCGCGGCGGAGACTGCGCTCGGCGGGCTGGGGCCGCGCCGCCACCGCCGCTGATTTCGCCGCCGGCGCGGGTGGACCCCCTTTTGCCCGGGTTTCCGGGCTTCGTTCCTCGCGCCGCGCTACGCTTGTCCGCAACTCGCCGTCCAGGCCATCCGGGAGCCCGACATGATCCTGATGCTCGACAACTATGACTCCTTCACCTACAACCTCGTGCAGTATCTGGGCGAGCTGGGGGCGGAGGTGGCCGTGCATCGCAACGACCGCATCACCCCGGAGGACATCGCCACGCTGGACCCCGCCGGGATCGTCATCTCGCCGGGCCCCTGCACGCCCAACGAGGCCGGGGTATCGCTGGCGGTGATCGAGCGTTTCGCCGGCGAGATCCCGATCCTCGGGGTCTGCCTCGGGCACCAGGCCATCGGACAGGCCTTCGGCGGTGCCGTGGTGCGCGCGCGCGAGATCATGCACGGCAAGACCTCGCCGGTGCATCACACCGGTCAGGGCGTGTTCACCGGGCTGGAGAATCCGCTGGAGGCCACCCGCTATCATTCGCTGGTGGTGGATGCCGGCTCGGTGCCGGACTGCCTGGAAGTCACCGCGTGGACGGAACACGCCGACGGCACGCATGACGAGATCATGGGATTGCGCCACCGTGAACTGGACGTGGAAGGCGTGCAGTTCCACCCGGAATCCATCCTTACCCGTCAGGGCCACGAGCTGCTGGACAACTTCCTGCGTCGCCTGCCGCAGCCGGCGTGACGCCGGGGAAACGCGAGCCCATGTGCGCGTTCGCGCTCCAGACGCCTTTGCGTGACCACCCGGCGCGACGACTGCCGTGTCGTCATTGAGCGACCGCCGTGCCCGGCTGCGCTACGCGCTGCTGGTGGCGCCGCTGGTGATGCTGGCGCCATTCTCGCTGGATACCTATCTGCCGTCGTTTCCGGCGATGGCGGAATCCCTGGCGGTGGATTCCGCGGCCATGCAGGCCACGCTGTCCGCCTACCTGGTGGCGTTTGCCCTGTCCACGCTGGTCACCGGTCCGCTGTCGGACGCCTTCGGGCGGCGCCCGGTGGTGCTGTGGGCGCTGTTCGCCTATCTGCTGATCTCCGCTCTGCTGGTGGTGTCCACCGCCTACTGGCAGGTCGTCACCCTGCGCATCCTGCAGGGGCTGGCGGCGGCCACCGGGGTGGTGGTCGGCCGGGCGCTGGTGCGCGACCGTTTCGACCCGACCGATGCGCGCCGGGTCTTTGCTCTGGTCACCATGGTGTTCTCCATCGGGCCGGCTGCCGCACCCATCATCGGGGGCTGGCTGCAGGCCGCCTTTGGCTGGCGCTCGGTGTTCGCCTTCCTCGCGCTGTACGGCGGCGTGCTGCTGCTGGCGGCGCGGGCGTTCCTGCCGGAGACGCTGCCGCCGGTCGGGCGGGTGCGCAGCCGGCCGCCGGCGATCGTGCAGGGCTATCTGCGCACCCTGCGCAACCCGCGATTCCTGCGGCCGGTGGGGGTGCACGCGGCGATGTTCGGGGCGATGTTCATCTTCATCGCGGCCTCGCCGACGCTGATCTACGAGCATCTGGGCGGGGACGAACGCGATTTCTGGTGGCTGTTCCTGCCGCTGGTGGCGGGGCTGCTGCTGGGGGCGTTCGTGGCCGGGCGCACGGCCGCGCGCCTGACGCCGCAGGCGGCCGTGAGCATCGGGCTGGGCCTGAGCGGAACGGCCCTGGTGTTGATCGGGGTCGGTGCCTGGCTGGACGGACCGGTGGTGTCGATCACCGGGCCGTTCGCGCTGTACAGTTTCGCCCTGGCCACGGCCATGCCGTCGCTGACCCTGCTGGCGCTGGACTGCTACCCCGGGGCACGCGGCATGGCCTCGGCCATGCAGGCCTTCGTGCAGCTGGGCATCAGTGCATTGCTGACGCTGTTCCTGGTCGACCATCTGGATGATGATCCGCGCCACCTGGTGGCGGGGGCCCTGGTGGTGTGGTCGGTCGGGGCGCTGATCTGGTGGCTGGGCGGCGGTCCGCGCGACGTGCCGCGCGCCCCTGCGGCCGGTCGGCCTGCGTAAAGCCGCGCGTTTCCCTAAACTGTGCCCCGTTGATCCCTGACCGCCCAGCAGCCGGAGAACGAACGTGACCCTGCCCCAAGCCATTGCGAAGCTGGTTGAACGCCAGGATCTGGACGCCGACGAGATGACCGCCGTGATGCGCGCGGTGATGGGCGGCGAGGCCACCGATGCCCAGATCGGCGGCCTGCTGGTCGCCCTGCGGATGAAGGGCGAGACCATCGACGAGATCCGCGCCGCCGCCGGGGTGATGCGGGAACTGGCCACGCGGGTGGACGTCCCGCGCGCCGGCCTGGTGGATACCTGCGGGACCGGGGGCGATGCCTCCGGGACCTTCAACATCTCCACCGCCTCGGCACTGGTGGCCGCGGCCGCCGGGGTGCGGGTGGCCAAGCACGGCAACCGGTCGGTGTCCTCGCGTTCGGGCTCCGCCGATGTGCTGGAAACCCTGGGCGTAAACCTGGAGCTGGGCCCCGACGCGGTGGCCACCTGCATCCGGGAGGTCGGGGTCGGCTTCCTGTTCGCCCCGGCCCATCACGGGGCGATGCGCCATGCGATCGGGCCACGCCGGGAGCTCGGCGTGCGCACGCTGTTCAACGTGCTGGGGCCGCTGACCAATCCGGCCGGTGCGCCCAACCAGGTGCTGGGGGTGTTCTCCGCCGACTGGCTGCGGCCGCTGGCGGAGGCCCTGAAGGGCCTGGGTTCCGAACACGTGATGGTGGTGAATGCCGAGGACGGACTGGACGAGATCAGCATCGGCGCGCCAACCCGGGTGGCGGAGCTGCGCGACGGCGAGATTACGGAATATACCCTGCGGCCGGAGGATGTCGGCCTGAGCACCGCCGCCCTGGATACCGTGCGGGTCGCCGACGTGGCGGCCTCGGCGGCGATGCTGCGCGACGTGCTGGCGGGTACGCCGGGACCCGCGCGCGACATCGTCCTGCTCAACGCCGGCGCGGCGATCTTCGTGGGCGGCGGTGCGCCCAGCCTGGAGGCGGGCGTACGCCGTGCCGCCGAGGTGATCGACAGTGGCGCCGCCCGCGAACGACTGGAACAGCTGCAGGCCGTCTCCACGCGGCTGGCACAAAAGGAGAGTTGAAACATGAGTGACGACACCCCCGATATCCTCGAGCGGATCCTCGAACGCAAGCGCGAGGAGCTGATCGAGCGCTCCGACGTGCAGCCCCTGCGCGAGCTGCGTGGCTGGCTGACGTCGGCGGAGGAGCCGCGTGGTTTCCGCGCCGCGCTGCAGGCGGACATCGACGCCGGGCGCGCCGCGGTGATCGCCGAGATCAAGAAGGCCAGCCCCAGCAAGGGGCAGATCAGTCCGAACTTCAACCCGGACGCGTTCGCGCGTTCGTATGCCGAGCACGGGGCCACCTGCCTGTCGGTGCTGACGGACGTGAGTTTCTTCAAGGGCCGCGACGGTGACCTGCGTGCGGCGCACGTGGCCTGCGACCTGCCGATCCTGCGCAAGGACTTCGTGATCGACCTGTATCAGGTCTACGAGGCGCGGGTGCTGGGGGCCGATGCGGTGCTGCTGATTGCGGCGGTGCTGGATGACACCAACCTGGGCGAACTGATCTTCCTGACCCGCGAGCTGGGCATGGATCCGCTGGTGGAGGTGCACGACGCCGAGGAACTGGAGCGCGCGGTGCGCCTGGGTGCGGACCTGATCGGCATCAACAACCGCGATCTGCGCAGTTTCGAGACGCGTCTGGAGACCACCCTGGAGCTGCTCGACCGGGTGCCGGAAGACGTGCTGCTGGTAACCGAGAGCGGCATCCACAGCGTCGAGGACGTGCAGCGGATGCGCGAGGCGGGCGTGAATGCGTTCCTCGTGGGCGAGGCCTTCATGCGCGAGGAGGATCCGGGCGCAGCCCTCGGGCGGCTGTTCCGCGGCGAGGGCTGAGCCGGGGCTGCGGGATCAGCGCGTGCCGTAGACCACGATGGTCTTGCCGTGCGCGCTGATCAGGCCGCGTTCTTCCAGTTCCTTGAGCACGCGGCCGGCCATCTCGCGCGAGCAGCCGACGATGCGCGCCAGTTCCTGGCGGGTGATGCGCAGCTGCATGCCGTCGGGGTGGGTCATTGCGTCGGGTTGCTGAGCGAGGTCGAGCAGGGTGTGCGCGATGCGGCCGGTGACGTCGACAAAGGCGAGGTCCATGACCTTGCGCGAGGTCTGCCGCAGGCGGGCGGCGATCTGCCGGGTCAGCAGCATCAGGATCTCGGGGTCGCGCATCGCCAGCTCGCGGAAGCGCGTGTAGGGGATCTCCGCGGTGTCGGTGTCCTCGCGGGTGACAACCGTGGCGCTGCGCGGGTCGTCCTCGAACAGCCCGAGCTCGCCGAAGAATTCGCCGCGGTTGAGATAGGCCAGCACCAGTTCGTGGCCGTTGTTCTCGCCCAGCACGGAGACCGAACCGCCGAGAACGTAGTACAGCGTGTCCGGTACCGTGCCCGCCTGGATCACGGTGGTGCGGCGCGGATAGTGGCGGCGCTGGCAGTGTTCCAGCAGGCGCTCCATCGCCGGAGAATGGTTGGGCATGGCCGTTTGGACTGCGGAAGGCTTGCTCATGATTACCGGTTCGATCGGGAGAACACGTTAAAGTGTAGTGCACGAGAGTGTAATGCACCCGGCGGGGGGTTCGGTGACGATTCTGCTTCGACGGGTTCACAAAAATATCGGGCAGGGTGGATAAATGCGGGTACGCGTGAAATGGCTGGACGGTGTGGCTTTCGTCGGCGAGACGGACAGCGGCCACGCGGTGGTGATGGACGGGGCGCCGGACGCCGGCGGGCGCAACCTGGGGGCGCGGCCGATGGAGATGCTGCTGCTGGGACTGGGCGGCTGCACCAGTTTCGACGTGGTGGCGATGCTGAAGAAGTCGCGGCAGGATGTGCTGGACTGTCAGGTGGACATCGACGGCACCCGCGCCGACGAGGTGCCGAAGGTCTTCACCGACATCCATGTGCATTTCCGGGTGTACGGGAACGATCTGTCGCAAAAGCACGTCGCACGGGCGGTACAGCTCTCCGCCGAGAAATACTGTTCGGCGTCGATGATGCTGGGGGCGTCGGCCCGCGTGACCCATGATTTCGAGATCGTGGAAGGGCCCGCTCCGCGCTGAGCCGCTGGCGGGTGCAAGCCGTTGACTCGCCGCGTGATGTCTCTACAATTCGCCGCTCCTTACGGCCCGGGCAAGAGGGTACGCCATGTCGCGTCACAAGAAGCAGATCAAGCTCCACGGCTTCAACAACCTGACCAAGAGCCTGAGCTTCAATATCTATGACATCTGCTATGCGTCGGGCGATCGTCATCGCGACGAGTACATCGCCTACATCGACGAGGCCTACAACGCCCAGCGTCTGACGCAGATCCTGACGGACGTGGCGCACCTGATCGGTGCCAACATCCTCGACATCTCGCGCCAGGACTACGATCCGCAGGGCGCGTCGGTGACCATGCTGATCTCCGAGGAGCCGGTGGCGACCGAGCAGATCGGCTACACCGAGGGCCCGGGACCGCTGCCGGAGACCGTGGTCGGTCACCTCGACAAGAGCCACATCACCGTGCACACCTATCCGGAGGCGCATCCGGAGGGCGGGATCGCGACCTTCCGCGCGGATATCGACGTGTCCACCTGCGGGCGCATTTCACCGCTGCGCGCGCTGAACTACCTGATCCACAGCTTCGAGTCGGACATCGTGATCATGGACTACCGGGTGCGTGGCTTTACCCGGGACGTGCGTGGCAAGAAGCACTTCATCGATCACAAGATCAACTCCATCCAGGATTTCCTGTCGCGCGACACCAAGGACAAGTACCAGATGGTGGACGTGAACGTGTACCAGGAGTACCTGTTCCACACCAAGATGGTGCTGAAGGATTTCGACCTCGACAACTACCTGTTCGGGCTGGGCAAGGACGACTACTCGGCGAAGGAGGCCAAGCGCATCGCCAAGCTGCTCAAGCACGAGATGATGGAGATCTTCTACGGCAAGAACATGAGCCGCGGGAGCTGACGCGCCGCGGGGATGCCCGGCCCGGGGAAACCGGGCTCAGATCCGGTAGGCGGTGTGCGTCATGATCTTCGAGGTCAGCGGCATCAGCACGCTGCGCACCGGCCACGGCAGGGTCCGGCCCCCCATCGCCATGGCCTTTGCCCCGTGTTCCACCTCTTCCTGCTTCATTTGCTCGAGGATGCGTGCCGACACGGTGTCGGACGGTGGCAGGCGGTCCAGGTGGCGGTCCAGGTGCTGCTCCACCTGGCGCTCGGTCTCGTCGACAAAGCCCAGGCTGTAACGGTCCCCGGCCAGCCCGGCCAGCGCACCCACGCCCAGCGAGCTGACGTACCAGAAGGGCGTCAGCAGGCTGGTGTGCATGCCCATCTCGTGGACCCGCCGTGCGCACCAGTGCAGGTGGTCGCCTTCCTCGCGTGCCGCCTGGTCCAGCTGCGCGCGGATCGCCGGGGTGCGGGCGGTGAGCATCTGCCCCTGATACAGCCCCTGGGCGGCCACCTCGCCGGCATGGTTGACCCGCATCAGCCGCCCGGTCTCCTGACGGTCATGGTCGTCCAGCATCGGACCGGGTTCGTCGCCGCCGGGCGACGGGCGACCGGTGGAGCGGGCATGCCCGGAGACGACCTTGACGAGGGCGTCGGCCTGGGTGATCAGATGATCCAGCGGGGAGAGTCGGCGCATGGCGGGCGCTCGGGTATGGGCCTTGTCTCAGGTTACCGCGAGGCGCCCCGCAAGGAAACGGGCCGGGGAGAGCAGCGGCGGGTCTTCAGGCGATTGCGGCTGCAGGGCGCGCAGATGCACCCGGCAACCCACGTTGCCGGAGACGATGCAGTCAGGAGCCTCGGTGCCCAGGGCCTGCAGGGTCTGCTGCCCCAGGGCATCGGCCTGTTCCGGCCAGGCGAGCATCGCGGTGCCACCCGCGCCACAGCAGTTGGGGAGGGACGGGGTCCCGGTGAGGGTCACGCCGGGCAGGCCGCGCAGCAGCGTCGGCAGGATCTCGCCCTCGCGGGTGACGTTGCGCTGGGTGCAGGGGCGGTGCAGGGCGACGCGCACCGGGTCTTCGCGCCAGCCGTCACGGGGCGGGCCGTGTTCCGCCAGGTGTCGGGCGACGAAACGCGTGAGGCTGGTCGCGCGGGTCCCGGGGAAGCTGTCAGCGGCCTCGCGCAGGGTCGCCTCGCAGCCGCTGTCGAGGACGATCACCGGCGGGCCATCCTCGGCCGCACCAAAGGCTTCGCGATTGTGCCGCTCGAGTTCCGTGGCCGCCGCGGGTCGTCCGGCGTGTCGGTCCAGGGCGCCGCAGCAGGTCCGGGAGGGGGGGATGCCCACCTTCAGACCCAGCGCATGCAGGACGGTCAGGGCCGCTTCCAGGTCGGGCCCGGTGAAGAAGGCGTCCATGCAGCCGGTGAACAGCAGCACGTCGACCGCGTCGGGCGGGCCGTCGGCGCGCAGCCGAGGAGGCGGGGCGAGGCTGGGGCGCGCATGTTCCAGGGCCCGGCGCACGGTGGCGTCCAGTCCCGGGAGCCCGGCGCGCGGCAGGCGTGCGGCGGCCCGGGCCCCGAGGCCGGCGAGTCGCCGCAGCCGGGGCGATCCGAGCAGGCGGTCGTGCAGCATGCGCGGCATGGGCAGCGGGGCGCCCTCCGGCTCGTCCGATTCCTGAAGGAGGATTTCGCGGGTGCGATCCATCAGGGCGCCGAAGGGGACTCCGGCCGGGCACACGGCCTCGCAGGAGCGGCAGCCGAGACAGCCTTCCAGATGGCTGCGCAGGCGGGGTGACTGCGGATCGAGCTCGCCGCGGGCCAGGCCCTGCATCAGGGTCAGGCGACCTCGCGGGGAGTCGCCTTCCTGCCGGTGCAGTCCGTAGGTGGGGCAGTGGGGCAGGCACAGACCGCAGTGCACGCACTGATCCACCGCCGAAAGCCCCGTGTACTTCGGGGGTAGGTCGGAGCTCCCCAGCGGCTTTGCTAGGGTCCCGGGCCCGTTTGCTGACCCGGAGGGTCCCATGTTGTCGCGTGTACCGCGTTCCGCCGCCGTACTGTTGTCTTCCGTCATGCTTGTCAGCATACCAGTCTCGCAGGCTCAGGCCTGGGATGCGGAGGGATGGGAAACCACGCTGGAGGCCGGGGCCTCGCTGACGACCGGGAATACCGAGTCGGCCACCGCCAGCGGTCGGATCCGCGCCGAGCATACCGCCGAGTTGTGGCGCAACAGGCTGCGGGGCGACGCGCTGTTCACCGAGGAAGACCGCGAGACCACGGGGCAGCGTTACGTCGCGGGGTACCAGCTTGACCGGCGTCTGGCGGAACACGATTACGTGTTCGGCGCGCTGCGTTACGAACGCGACCGTTTCAGCAGCTATGACTATCAGGCCTCGCAGACCGTGGGTTACGGCCGGCGTCTGGTGCATCGCGAGCGCCTGCGACTGGATGGCGAGATCGGCGTCGGCGCCCGCCAGGCACGCCTGGCCGAATCCGGGGAGTCCGACACCGACGCGGTCGGCCGGATCGGGGGCAACCTGCGCTGGGACATCAGCGAGAGTGCGCGTCTGACCGACGAGCTGCTGATCATCAGCGGTCGGGACAACACCGAGGTCGAGAACATCCTCGCCCTGACCGCCGACATGACCGACCGCATGGCTTTGCGGACCAGCTTCACCGTCAAGCACAACACCGATGTCGAGCCCGGCAAGAAAAACACCGACACCATCAGTGAGGTCAGCCTGGTCTGGCGTTTTCGCTGAACCGGCCGGACACAGTATGATGAAGCCGATTTGATCCGGGAGCATCGCATGGGCTACTACCAGCGGCATATCTTCTTCTGTACCAATTGCCGGGAAGACGGCAACTGCTGCGAGGATCACGGGGCGACCGAGATGCGCTCGTATGCCAAGAACCGGGCCAAGGAGATGGGCATCCACGGCAAAGGGCAGGTACGGGTGAACACCGCCGGCTGCCTGGACCGCTGCAACGAAGGCCCGGTGGCGGTGGTGTATCCCGAAGGCGTCTGGTACACCTACCAGGACGAGCGCGACATCGACGAGATCCTGGAAGAACACCTGGCGAACGGACGGATCGTCGAACGCCTGCAGATCTGACACGGCGGATACCCGGGCGGGCCTTGACTTCACCATCCCGGCCCGGGAGAATTCGCAGCCCGCGTGGCTACGTAGCTCAGCTGGTTAGAGCACATCACTCATAATGATGGGGTCCCCTGTTCGAATCAGGGCGTAGCCACCAACCAGATTCAAGGGGCTGCTTCGGCAGCCCTTTTTCGTTTGGGCACCCACCGTGCCCAGTTGTGCCCACGCCGTACTCATTTGGTGCCCGGGCATGTTTGGCTGACATTTCCCATCGCTCCGAAACGCTGCCAGGCCATTGCGCGCGGTCGCTCCCGGGCAACCCCTTCGAACTCCCTCTCTGGCCAGGAGCGGCTCCGCGCCCTGGCGCCGCGATTGTTTCAGTCCATGTCCGGGTGGGTTTTGCAGCCATATTAATCAGAACCTTAATCGGTTAAGATCTTCTCAAAAATCCTTTCATTTAGGCGGATTCCGATGAGGAGCAAGCGGGAAGCAGCGCACCAGCAGCTCGGCCTGACGCTTGCCAGGTTCGCGCCGGCGCGTGCGGGCGATCTTGCCCGCGAACTGGGGTTGTCGGTCCCCACCCTGCACCGCCTGCTGCAGGAGACGGCCGAGCCCGTGCTTGCGGCCGGGCGGGCCCGGCGCACTCGCTACGCCCTGCGCCGAGCGCTGCGAGGTGATTTCGCGCCCCTCGCCATCCGTACGATTGATGAATCCGGCCGGCCGCACGAACTCACGGAATTCTCGCCCGTTCAGCCGCAGGGCTGCCATGCCGATTTCGGTGGCTCGGACTGGCCTCTGGAGGAGAGCGACCATACCCGCGATGGTTGGTGGGACGGGTTGCCATACCCTTTGTATGACATGCGCCCTCAGGGCTATCTCGGGCGCCAGCTGGCGCATCGCTTCCAGGATGCCCTGGGGGTCTCGTCCAGCCCGGATACCTGGAGTGACGACGATATCCTGTGGGTTCTGAGTCGTGTGGGGTCGGACCTCCCGGGTAATCTGATCGTCGGGGACGCCGCGTTCCATGAGTGGCAAAAGGCTCGCCTGGATCCGCCCGCAGTCCTCGGGGCGGACGATATCGAACGGATGTATGTGAAGGCGGCGGAGGAGGCCATCTCGCTGGGCCTCGCGGGCTCCAGCGCCGCGGGTGAGTTCCCGAAATTCACCGCTCTCCGGGAATTGCAGGACAGCTGTAGCCCGCATGTCATCGTGAAATTCTCCGGTGCGGATGATTCCGTGACCGTGCAGCGCTGGTCGGATCTGCTGGTGGCGGAACATCTGGCGCTGGAGGCGATCGCGGCACTCCCCGGCGTGCAGGGCCCGCCCAGCCGAATCCTCCAGCATCAGGGCCGCACGTTCCTGGAAGTCGAACGCTTCGATCGCCATGGCCTGTTCGGCCGCAGCCCGGTGGTGACGCTGGAGACCGTGAACGCGGCCTTGCTCGGCCATGCGCCATCGGCATGGGACACCCTTGCCCCGGGGCTCGCCGACAAGCGTCTGCTGACGCCGGAGGCGGTTGCAGCCATCCGTCACATCACCTGGTTCGGTCGACTGATCGCCAATAGCGACATGCATCCGGGCAACCTCGCCTTTCGCCCGGCTCAGGGACGCCTCGTCCTGTGCCCGGTGTACGACATGCTGCCGATGGCGTACGCGCCGCTCCCGGGTGGCGAGCTTCCCCGAATGACGTTTGATCCCGCCATGCCATTGCCCCGCGAACATGGCGTCTGGGGGGCCGCCTGTCGCGCTGCTATCGGGTACTGGCAAACCGTGGCGGAGGATACCCGCATCAGCTCCACGTTTCGCAGGATCGCGTCCGAAAACGCCACTGAGCTGCAAAGACGCCTGGCCCTCGTCGCGCCCTGATTGCCCGTCCGGTTGCCCGTCAGGCTGTACGGGGCGGATGCCGGGACAAGTATTCACGCTCTGGCCGGGTCGTACCTTCGGTCTCCGTTGGCGCGTATTGCCGCGATTCCGGGGGATGGCTACACTTGGCGCGCTGTTTCCACTACCCGCGCAGGCCCGAACCATGAAACGTTACGGTATTCGCATTCGCATGCCCGAAGACGCGACCTTCCGCATGCCGCATCTGCTGGGTCCCGACTGGGAGGCCTGTCGCTGGTACGAGACCGAAGAGGCCCGCGAAAAGGCCTTTGCCGAGACCACCGCCGATCTGTCGAACTACCGCAAGGGTGACCGCCCCGCTCAGATCGTCGAGCGCATCGAGCGCGACGCCTGATTCCCGTCTCCCGCCTCAGCCGACGTTTCCGGTGAGTGTCCCCATGTCCATGGGTTCCATCAGGTAGCAAAGGCAGTCCTGGGTGATGACCCGGCTGTCGAGGGTCAGCATCGACGGCATCGCGTCGCGCCGCAGGCGGATCTCCTCCCCGCGGGTCTCCAGATAGGTTCCGGTGACCTCCGCTCCGTCCTCCGCGGTGACCACCAGCGGGTCGTCCACCTCCGGCTGTCGCCGAACCAGGCAGGAACCGGCCGGCAGCATCTGGAAGTTGAGCCGGTCCAGGTCGGGTTCCAGGCGGACGTCCGCATCCGTTCCGGTGCTCGCCCGCATCCCCGGACGCAACCGCACCCGCGCCACGGTGTGGTAGATGTCGATCGCGTCGCGCTCCGGCGGATGGTCGGGGAAGGCGCTGAGGTGCAGCACCGCATCCACCATCTCGAAGGCGTGCTGTACCCCGGCGGCATCGTCCGGGTGCCCGCATTCCAGGGTGACCGAGGGCGCCAGCTCGGCCAGGGCCATGGAGGCGACGCCGCGCGGGCGGGTGAAATAGACCACCGTACGTCCGAACAGGGCGGCCAGCTGCATGAACGCCGGGTCGAGGCGGTTGATGCAGGCGTAATGCGGGTTGCGTCCGGTGTTGTTGTGCAGGTCGATGGCCGCGAACAGCCCCCGCTCGCGCAGCCGGGCCACCAGTGCGGCGAAGCTCTCCGCCTCGGGTGATCCCGGCTGTTCGGTGCCCGGCCAGATCCGGTTGAAGTCGGGCTGCTGGTCGAGGTGGCGCTGGTCCAGCGCGGCGGCCTGCGGGTTGCCGATTACCAGGGTCAGCGCGCGCGGCAGCTCGCGATGGGTGTAGTGGCGCAGCAGCTGCTGGATGGCATGCAGGCCGACCGGTTCGTTGCCGTGCAGCAGGAGCACCACGGCCACCGCGGGCTCGCGGCGCCCGCCGAGGTGGATCAGGGCCGGTTCCGGCACGACCTCGCTCAGGGTGCGTGGCGTGGCATCGAGAAAGCCGTCGGGCAGCTCGAAATATTCGCGGATCGCGGGTCGGTCT
Organism: Thioalkalivibrio sp. ALE19; assembly: GCF_000428605.1. NCBI lineage: Bacteria > Pseudomonadati > Pseudomonadota > Gammaproteobacteria > Chromatiales > Ectothiorhodospiraceae > Thioalkalivibrio > Thioalkalivibrio sp. ALE19. Next base: position 179,572 of record NZ_AUAG01000001.1, on the reverse strand, counting down.
TGCGGCATGATTCGGTATCTCGGGTTACAGGCCCCAGGTGTGTACCGGGGCGCCGGTGTTCTGCCAGCCGCGATAGGCGCGCACGAGTCCCGCCCAGTCGCGTCCGTGTCGCGCGACCCAGCGGCGCTGCCAGACGCTTCCGGTCTGGCCGCTGTCCACGCGCGCGGCGATGATGCCCAGCAGCGCGTCGCGCTCGCCGGGGTCGATCTCCAGGTTCTCCAGGCCCTCGGCGGCCCGCGGCAGCAGCTGGTGCCGGATCAGGCGCGGGGCCGGGAGCGGGTCCGTGTGGCCCCAGCGCAGTCGCGCGTGCAGGCCTTCGCGGGCGGCATGATAGAAGTTGTCGCGGGCTTCGGCGAACGGGGTGTGGGCGGTGCCGTCCCCGGGAGCATCGCGCAGCCATTCGATCACCCCCAGCGCGAAGGCGGCGTTGGCCAGCATGTCGATCAGCGACGGGCCGGCGGGCAGGCAGCGAAACTCCACGCGCAGGTGATGCCGCCCCCCGGCGTCGGTGCCGACGATCGGCCGGTTCCAGCGCCAGATGGTGCCGTTGTGCAGCGCGAGATGGGCCAGATCCTCCGGCGGATGCTGCAGGTCGACCGGCAGCATCACCGGAAAATGGTCCCGGTTCTCGCGGAAGAGCTCACCCACCGACTGGTGCAGATAACCGCTGCCGAAGGTGACCCGGCGGATCGGCCCCCGGGCCGAGTCGGCGAAGCCGCCGCTTTCCACCGCTTGCTCGAACAGCGGGATGCGGCTCTCTTCCCACAGCTCGTGCCCGAACAGATAGGGCGAGTTGCCGGCCGCCGCGAGTACCGGGGCGCTGGCGACCATGGCCGCGTTCAGGCTGCGATGTGCCTCACCCGGTGCGCAGCCGATATGCACCTGGAACGACGTGGCGAGGGCCTCCAGCATCACGTCGTCGTGGTCGTGCAGCAGGTGTTCGCGGCCGCGGATGTCGACGTGCAGCGGCCGCCGCGCCCGGTTCTCCAGTACCGCCTCGTTCAGCGCGCGAAAGCGCGCCTGGGGTGACATGCGGTGCTGGCCCAGCTCCTCCGGGGGCAGGGTGGCGAGGCTGCCGGCCATCAGGATCCCGCCATTGAAGCGCGCGGCCGCGCGATCCGCCCGTTTCACGGTGTCCCGCAGCTCCTGCAGGATCGCGGTGAAGCAGCCCGGGCCCGCGGTGAACACGCTGGTGTTCAGTTCCACGTTGAAGCGGGCCAGCTCGCGCGACACCAGCGGGCTGTCCATCGCCTCCAGGAAGGCATCGTTCTCCGCCAGCGCCCGGCCCTCGGCGTCGCACAGCCAGGCCTCGATTTCGAAGCCCAGGGTGGTCGGACCCCGCGGAGTATCCCGGTGGCTGTCCAGCCAGGTCAGCAGCAGATCGGTCTCGTGGGCCAGGGCCCGGCGGAACCGTTCACGGTCCTCCGGGGTGAAGTACTCCGAGCCGATCTCCTCGCCCATGGATCAGTCCTCGTCCGTGTCCGCGTCGTCCGGGGCGTCTTCGTAAAGCGACTCGAGGAGGTCCCCCCAGAGCTGCTCGTGGTGTTCGATGAACGCCAGCAGCGCCTTGCGGAAAGCCAGGTAGTCGGCCTCGAAGCGCTCGAAGTCCTCGCCGCCGTTGAGCAGTTTGGCGGCGCGGTCGGTCTGGTTGAGGCTGTCGCGCAGGTTGAGGCTGGCGGCCATCGCCCCTTTTACCCGTTCGCGTTCGTGCGGGATCCAGGCGCGATCGGACAGCAGGGAGCGCAGGTTTTCGCCCAGCTCCAGCAGGCGCTTGCGCAGGCGTGGCACCGCGCCGATGGTGCCGGTCTTGAGGTCGGCCCACACCGCGTCGGTCATCAGTTGCGCCCAGCGCTCGCGCAGGTCCGTTGTGGTGTCCGGGTCAAAGGCGAACGAGGCCTCGAGCTGTTGCGGATCGAAGGGCATTGCGTATCCTTGGCCAGAGAAGTGTGTCGCGTGCGCGCGGCAACCCGGTCCGGAACCGGGAATAGCGTCCCCGGGGACCGCGTCCTACAGGGTACAAGAACAAGCAGGGCCGCACAGACGGCCTGCAGGATGTGAGGAGACAGAACAATGGCGACCTGGTTCGCGCAAAGGCGGCTGCGCCAGCAGGTTTGCGACCTGCGGCCGCAGATGTACCGCATGGCCTATGCCTGGTGTCACGACGCCGCGCTGGCCGACGATCTGGTGCAGGAGGCCATGATGAAGGCCCTCACCCGGCTGAAGTCGTTGCAGGACGAGAATGCCCTGAAGTCCTGGGTGTTCCGCATCATGACCAACTGCTACCGCGACTGGGGACGGCGGCAGAAGGACACGGTGGACGTCGACAACATGGAGCTGGCCTGCGAGGACTGCCCGGAGCAGCAGACCGAGCGCAACCGCCGGGTGGCGGACGTGCACCAGGCGATGGCCCGGCTCAGCAGCGATCATCGGCAGGTGGTGTCGCTGGTCGACCTGGAGGGCTTTGCCTATGCCGAGGTCTCCGAAGTGCTGGACGTCCCGATCGGCACCGTGATGAGCCGTCTCAGCCGCGCCCGGGCACAACTGAAAAAGCAGCTGCTGGAACAGCAGCAGGCCCCGCAGGACACAGCGGCGACGGAATCCGCCGTGGAACCCGCCGAAGAGGGGCCGCAACTCAGGGTAGTAAGGAGCCAGAATGGCTGAAGACCGACTCAAGGCGCAGGACCGTCCGAGCGAAGAGATTCTCAACGCCTTCGTCGATGGCGAATTCTCTCCGGAGGACCGGCTGCAGACCCTGCAGGCGATCGCCTCCAGCGAGCACCTGAGCCGTGAGGTCTGTGACATGCACCAGCTCAAGGAGCTGGTGGCGATGGCGTACGAGGACGTGGAACCGCCGGCCCGGGATTACCGTAGCGGGGAGGGTGACCACGGCGGTGCCGGCGGCCGCTCCGGTGGTGCGGGATTGCTCCGCTCGCCGATGGGGGGTCCCCGGCGTACCGGCTGGTTCTCATCGGTGGCCGCCGGTGTCGTGGCCCTGGTGCTGGGCTCGGTGGCCGGTTACGAGGTGACCCGGGACGCCGGCTGGTTCGTGGACGGGGCCGGGACCGGCTCCGCAGCCCATGCGACGGCGTCCGAAGGCCAGGGGGTGCCCGAGCTCGACGACACCGTCAGTGCCCTGTTCACGGAGATGGCGGAAGCCGAATCCGCGGGCGGCGCCGCCGCACCGCAGCCGGTCCATGCAGCCAGCGAGACCGATCAGATCCTTCTGCATGTCAATGACGCCGACCGGGTCGCGATGGAGGAGCTGCTGGACGACATCGAGGCGATGTTCAATGAGGCCGCGCGCGATGGCCGGCAGCTGAATGTCCAGGTCGTGGTGCACAACAAGGCCATCAACATGCTGCGCGCGGACCGGGCCCCGTTCCCGGAGCGGGTGGACAGCATGAGCCGGGAACACCCCGGTCTGCGGTTTACGGCCTGCAACGAGACCCTCGGCCGCCTGGCGCGGGAAGAGGGGCGACAGGACATCGATATCCTGCCGCAGGCCGAGCGCATTGATTCGGGTGTGGCCGAAGCTGCCCGTCGTCAGGCGGAAGGCTGGATCTACATCAAGGTCTGATCCGGGGCGGGAGCGTCGAGTGCCCTCCTCTCGGACGCTTCCGCTGCTCCGGTGGGCCGGTCTGTGCCTGCTGCTCGCGGCCCTGCAGCCGGTCGCGGTCGCGGTCGCGGGGGCGGATGGCGCGGCACCGACGCCGGCCCCTCCGTCACCCGGATCGTCTACCACCTGGATTCCGGCGACCGGGCGCATTTCTCCAACGTCCTGCGCTATCTGAAGGAGCACCTGGGCGCCCCGGGCCACGGGCCGGCCGACGTCCGCATCGTGCTGCATGGCGAGGGGGTGCGCCTGCTGGAATCGGCCTCCATGGACACCGCCACCGCCATTCGCATCGACACCCTGCGGCTGCAGGGCTTCGAGTTTCTGGTCAGCCGGCGATCCATGGAGGCCCGTGGCCTGGAGCGCGCCGATCTCCACGACGTGATCCGCGACGAGATGGTGAGCAGCGGGATCACCGAGCTGTATCGCCTGCAGCGCAAGGGGTTTACCTACATCAAGCCCTGATCCGTGGTCGCGAGATCGCGGTCCAGCGCCGCCAGGCGCTGCGGCGTGCCGATGTCCCGCCAGTCGCCGAGGTAGTGTTCGCCGCTCACCCGGCCCTGCGCGATCGCCTCGCGCAGCACCGGCCCCAGTGGGCGGCGGCCCGGCTCCAGCGACGCGAACAGGGTCGGGTGATACCAGCCAATGCCGCTGAAGGTCAGGCGTTCCGGGCCGGTGTCGGTGGTGACGCGGCCGTCGGCGCCCAGGGCGAAGTCCCCGTCGGGATGCTGCGGCGGGTTGTCCACCAGCACCAGATGGGCCAGTGGAGCATCGTGTTCTTCGATGGCCCCGGGCAGCCGCGAGGGAGGTACGAGCGGGTGGTCGCACCAGATGTCGCCGTTGATCACCAGGAAGGCTTCGGGGCCCAGCAGGGGCAGGGCCTGGCGGATGCCGCCGGCGGTTTCCAGGGCGCCGGCGGGTTCCGGCGAATAGCGGATCTTCAGCCCGAAGGCCGAGCCGTCGCCCAGCCGCCGGGGGATCTGCTCACCCAGGTGGGCGGTGTTGATGATGACCTCGCCAAACCCCGCGCGGGCCAGGCGTTCCAGGGTCCAGACGATCAGGGGTTTGCCGCCGGCCTCCAGCAGGGGCTTGGGGCGTTCGTCGGTCAGCGGGCGCATGCGTTCGCCGCGCCCGGCGGCGAGGATCATGGCCCGTTTCACGCGCGTGCCTCCGGCGCGGGCTCGGGAGTGGCGGGATCGCCGGGGAGATGCCGGCGAAACCACTGCGCCACGGGCTGCAGGTCCGGGTGTGCCAGTCCGCGTCGCACCAGCGTCTGCAGACGCGGTTCGTGGCGGCGGTAGTCGGGCTTGCCGTCACGCCGGTGCAGGCGGGTGAAGATGCCGAGGATCTTGAGCGCGCGCTGGACCCCGAGCACCCGGTAATGCACGCGAAAGGCTTCATCGGGCCACCCGGTGGCCTGCAGGTAGTGCGCGAGGGCCTCCCGCGCGACCGCCGGTGAAACGTCGCGCCGCGCATCCTCCAGCAGCGATACCACGTCGTAGGCCGGGCTCCCGAGCACCGCGTCCTGGAAGTCCAGCAGCGCGCAGCCCGTGCCTTCCGGCGGGATCATCAGGTTGTCCACATGAAAGTCGCGCAGAACCAGCGTGGGCTCCAGGTACGGCAGGGCGTCCAGGGTCTGCGTCCAGGCCGTTTCCCAGGCGCCGCGGGCGGCCTCCGCCGGCGGATGGCCCTGTTGTTCCGGGACATACCAGTCGATGAACAGGCGCGCCTCGTCCAGCAGGCGCGGGGTGTCGTAGGCGGGCAGTGCGGGTGTGGCCTCCGCAGGCCGCTGTGGCCAGGCCCGGTGCAGGTCGGCCAGCCGGTCGATGGCCCGCTGATACAGGGCCTTCTCGTCTTCGCCCTCGGCCAGTGCCCGGGTGAACGTGCGGTCGCCGAGGTCCTCCAGCACCAGGAAACCCGCGTCCGGGTCCTCGTCATGGATGCGTGGCGGACGCTGGCCGAGGGCCTCCAGCAGACGGGCGATGCGCAGGAACGGGGCCACCGGTTCGCGTTCCGGCGGGGCATCCATGATGACCACCGGCTCACCGTCGCGTCGCGCGCGGAAATAGCGGCGGAAGCTGGCATCCGCGCGCAGCAGTTGCAGCCCCTCGAAGTACCCGGGTCGCTGCGCCAGCCAGGCCTGCAGGGCGGTGGCGCGGGTATCCTCCGGCACCGAAGATGCGCTCATGCGGCCCTCACGCGGGCGGCGCAGGCAGCCGCTCGACCCGCGTGTCCAGGCGGCCGTCGGGATAGAGTTCGAGCACGCGGTAACCCGGGCGCCCGGTGTCCGGGTCATCGTCGAGCTGATATTCCGTGGCCCCGGGGCGGAACTGCACGCAGGTGGCGGGGCAGCCGAGCACGCGTACGTCGCCATGAAAGGTGTCGACCACCTGGTGCGCGTGGCCGAACACGCAGGCCCGCACCTGCGGATGGTGGTCGAGCACGGCGAACAGCGCGTCGGCATTGGTCAGGCCCATGCCGTCCATCCACGGGCTGCCCACCGGTACCACCGGATGATGTACGGCGATCAGGGCCGGGCGTTCCGGGTGCGCGGTGAGGGCCCCCTCGAGGCGTTGCAGTTCGGCGTCGGACAGATGGCCGGCCGGCCCTCCGGGCTGCGAGGAGTCCAGGGCGATCAGCTGCCAGCTGCCCAGGCGTTCGCTGCGATGGACCGCATGGCCGGCCGACTCCAGGGTCACCGCCAGTTCGCGTGCGTCGTCGTGATTGCCGGCCAGCGCGCTGGTGGGCCAGGGTCCCGTTTCGTCCAGCAGTGCCTTCAGGCGCCCATAGGTCTCCGGCGACGGGTTTTCGGCGAGGTCGCCGGTCAGCAGCAGGCGGTCGGGCAGGCCTTCCCGCGCTCGCGCGGTTTCCAGGACGTGGCGCAATGCGAGGTCGCTGTCCGGGTAGCCCGCGCGCACCGGGCCCGGTTCGGTCCCCAGGTGACTGTCGGTTACCTGGATCAGGCGCAGCGGTTCGTGCATGTTCGATCCCTGTGGTCTGGCGGTCTGTACTGAGTCCGGCACATGTGTTCTAGTGCAGGTTTACCCGTTGTGGCGGGCCCGTGGCTCGGGTCACGATCCGGAGGTGCAACATGGTGGATCCCGACTATCGTCCCTCCGAGGACGAACCCTACATGAATCCGCGCCAGCTGGACTATTTCCGGCGCAAACTCGAGGCGTGGCGGGCCGAGCTGATCGCCGAGTCGGAAGAGACCCTGGAGCATCTGCGCACCGAGAACTGGCAGGAGCCGGATCCCTCCGATCGCGCCACCCACGAGGCCGATGCCGGCGTGGAGCTGCGCACCCGCGACCGCGAGCGCAAGCTTCTGACCAAGATCGACGAGGCGCTGGCGCGCATCGAGCGCGGCGAGTACGGCTACTGCGAGGAGACCGGCGAGCCGATCGGCCTCGAGCGCCTCGAGATCCGTCCCATCGCCACCCTCAGCGTGGCCGCGCAGGAGGCCCACGAACGCGACGAGGCCCGCGGCCGCTGAGCCCGGCGCTGCCCCGGGTCAGCCCTCCAGCTCGCGCGTGAAGACCCGCGAGTTGCGCGCCTGATTGTAGCGCTGGCGGCGCTCCGGCGGGAGGTCGTCGACGCTGCCGGGGGCGTAACCGCGTTCCTGGAACCACTGCGCCGTGCGGGTGGTGAGCACGAATACCCGGCGAACCCCCTGTTCGCGTGCCAGATCTTCCATCGCGGTCAGCAGTCGGTCGCCCCGGCCGTGGCCGCGGTATTCGGCGTGCAGCGCCAGGCAGGCGATCTCCGCGGCGTGGTCGCCGAACGGGTACAGCGCCGCGGTGCCGATAATCAGCCCGTCGACCTCCAGCACGTGGAAGCGGTCGATCTCCAGTTCCAGGTGCTCGCGGGCGCGGTGCACCAGCACACCCTCGGCCTCCAGTGGCTCCAGCAGCGCATGGATGCCGCCGACATCGTCCAGGGTCGCGGGGCGCAGGCGCTCCAGCGGCTCGCGCGAGACCAGGGTGCCGATGCCCTGGCGGGTGAACAGTTCCGTCAGCAGCCCGCCGTCATCGCGGCGGTCGACCAGATGCACGCGCAGGTCGCGTGCATGGCAGGCATCCACCGCGCTGCGCAGGTGGCTGGCGAGTTCCTGCGGCAGATCGTCGCGCTGTTCCAGGATGCGCTCCGCGGCGGGCACGGTCAGCTGGTCGAGTACGTCGTCCTGCGGCCCGCGCAGCACGCCGGCCTCGGTCAGGAAGATCAGCTTGTCCGCGTCCAGGGCGATCGCCACGCGGGTCGCGACCTCCTCGCCCGACAGGTTGAAGACCTCGCCGGTGGGCGAATACCCCAGCGGCGAGACCAGCGCGACCTGCTCCTGATCCAGCAGTGCGGTGAGCGCGGCGGTGTCTACCCCGCGCACCTCGCCGGTGTAATGGAAATCGACCCCGTCGCGGACGCCCAGCGGGCGCGCAGTGACGAAGTTGCCGCCGGCCACCCGCAGGCGTGCGTTGCCGGTGCCCGGCTGGCCCAGGCTGCGGGACAGCAGACCCTCGATCTGCAGCCGCAGGCGGCCGACCGCGTCCAGCACGGCATCCAGCGCCGGAGCATCGGTGATCCGCAGACCCTCGGCGTACTGCGGCTGCAGGCCGCGTTCGGCCAGGCGCGCCTCGATCTGCGGGCGTGCCCCGTACACCAGCACCACGCGCACGCCCAGTGCATGCAGCTTGGCGATGTCCCGCATCAGGGCCGGGAACTCCGCCGCCTGCGCGGCCTCGCCGGCCAGCGCGATGACCATCGTGCGGCCCCGGTGCGCGGCGATGTATGGCACGGCGTCGCGGAACCACGCGAGTTCCCCCGGGGCCGGGGCGCGACGTGCGGGATGCGGGCGGGTTGGTTGGTCTGGCGGGTTCACGCGGCTCCCTCGCAATACGATTGGACGATCCGGTTGGGCGATAAAGTTGCGCGATATGGCGGGCGAGCTACGGTCTCGTCCCCGGTGGCCTGAATCGATTCCGGCGGCGATGCGCGGTGCCAGGCCGGCGCCCGGCGTGGCCTTCAGCGGCCCCGGGCAGCCTCCTGGCGCGCGGCATCCAGGCCGGGGATGCGGTCACCCGCCTCGATCCCGTGCTGCGCGAACCATTGCGCGTTGACCTCCAGTGCATACTCGATCGGTGCCACGGACCAGTGCAGGCGGGTGGTCTCGGGCGCCATGGTCTCGATGTTGGTGATCTCGCCGTCGCCGTCGATAAACGCGACGTCCAGCGGGATGAGCGTATTGCGCATCCACATCGCCCGGCGATCCGGCGTATCCCAGATGAACAGCATGCCGCGGTCGTCCGCGAGCGCCTCGCGGAACATGAGGCCCTGGCTGCGGCTGGCGTCATCCGCGGCCAGTTCCACCGTGAGCTCCCGGTCGCCGACCTCCAGGGTGGTCTCCGGCAGGCCGCCGTGTTCGGGCGGGCTGGCCGTGGCCGGCGCGGCCAGCGCCACCGCAGCCACCAGAACGACCAGGCCGGCCCGCCACCGTGCCGGATGTCGGTGGCGGACGGCCGGGGCCGGCCGGCTCCGGGCATGCCCCGCGTCATGGTTCATGCCGGATGCCTGCGCTCAGCTGTCACCGCTCATGCGTCCGACCGCGCAGCTGGCGAACGACTTCGCCCGGGCCCCGGCGGAGCGCAGTCCGGAGACCGAGCCGACCTCCGGATAGCCCATGTGGGCCAGTTTCTCGCGGATCGCGTCGGTGGCGGACTCCGGCGCGGTGACCTCCACGGCCCCGTTCTCGACGTCCACCTCGGCGGACTCCACGCCCTCGACCTGCATCAGGCCCTTGCGGATGGAGCTGGCGCAGCCGCCGCACTTGATGTTCTCGACCTCGAATTTCATGAACGCTTCCTCCCCTACTGGGTATTGATGCTCGCATTATGTACGATTTCGCATTTCCACGAACGTTCGCGAGACCTGCCCATCATGCCTGCCTATCGTTCCCGCACAACCACCCACGGCCGCAACATGGCCGGGGCCCGCGCCCTGTGGCGCGCCACCGGCATGAAGGATGGTGACTTCGACAAGCCGATCGTCGCCGTCGCCAACTCCTTCACCCAGTTCGTGCCGGGACACGTGCATCTGAAGGACATGGGCCAGCTGGTCGCGCGCGAGATCGAACAGGCCGGTGGCGTGGCCAGGGAATTCAACACCATCGCGGTGGACGACGGTATCGCGATGGGCCACGGCGGCATGCTCTATTCGCTGCCGTCGCGCGAGATCATCGCCGACTCGGTGGAGTACATGGTCAACGCCCACTGCGCCGACGCGCTGGTGTGCATCTCCAACTGCGACAAGATCACCCCGGGGATGCTGCTGGCGGCGATGCGCCTGAACATCCCGGTGGTGTTCGTCTCCGGCGGGCCGATGGAGGCCGGCAAGGTGCAGGCGCCCGGGCAGGACAACGTGATCCACCTCGATCTGGTGGATGCGATGGTCAAGGCCGCCGACTCCAGCGCCAGCGACGAGGAGGTAGAGGCCGTCGAGCGTTCCGCCTGCCCGACCTGTGGCTCCTGCTCCGGCATGTTCACCGCCAACTCGATGAACTGCCTGACCGAGGCCCTGGGGCTGTCGCTGCCGGGCAACGGCTCGCTGCTGGCCACGCATGCCGCGCGCCAGGCGCTGTTCGAGGAGGCCGGGCGGCGCGTGGTCGACCTGGCGAAGCGCTATTACGAGCAGGACGACGCCACGGCCCTGCCGCGTTCCATCGCCACCTTCGAGGCGTTCGAGAACGCGATGAGCCTGGACATCGCCATGGGCGGTTCCACCAACACCGTGCTGCACCTGCTGGCGGCCGCGCGCGAGGGCGAGGTCGACTTCACCATGGCCGACATCGACCGCCTTTCGCGCCACGTACCCAACCTGTGCAAGGTCGCGCCGGCGACGCAGCAGTACCACATGGAGGACGTGCACCGCGCCGGCGGCGTGGTCGGCATCCTCGCCGAACTGGACCGTGGCGGGCTGATCCATCGCGACATCCCGACCGTGCATGCCCCGACCCTGGGCGCCGCCCTGGAACAGTGGGACGTGATGCGGCATGCGGCCGAATCCGAGCGTCTGTACAGTGCCGCGCCGGGCGGGGTGCCCACCCAGACCGCGTTCAGCCAGGACCGTGCCTGGGACAGCCTCGACCTCGACCGCGCCAACGGTTGCATCCGCGACATCGAGCACGCCTACTCGCAGGACGGGGGCCTGGCCGTGCTCTACGGCAACATGGCCCCGGATGGCTGCATCGTGAAGACCGCCGGCGTCGACGAGAGCATCCTGACCTTCTCCGGCCCGGCGCGGGTGTTCGAGAGCCAGGACGCCGCGGTGGAGGCCATCCTCGCTGACCGCATCCGGGCGGGCGACGTGGTGATCATCCGCTACGAGGGTCCGAAGGGCGGTCCCGGCATGCAGGAGATGCTCTATCCCACCTCGTATCTGAAGTCGAAGGGGCTGGGCAAGGACTGCGCGCTGATCACCGACGGGCGTTTCTCCGGCGGCACCTCCGGCCTGTCCATCGGCCACGTCTCGCCGGAGGCCGCGCAGGGCGGGGCGATCGGCCTGATTGAAGAGGGTGACACCATCGTGATCGACATCCCCGCGCGCGAGATCCGCATCGACGTCGACGACGCCACGCTGGCGGCGCGGCGCGAGGCGATGGAGGCCCGCGGGGCGAAGGCCTGGAAGCCCGAGTCGCGCAATCGGCCGGTGACTCAGGCTCTGCGCGCCTATGCTCTGATGACCACTTCGGCCGCGTTCGGCGCGGTGCGCGACATCTCCCCGCTGGAGGACGGCTGACGCCGGCCGCCGCGCTGCAGCGTCCGGTTTACGTCCCCGTTTACACTCCGGGCTCGTCCTTGCGCGCGGAGACCCCGGCGGTCAGGGCGTAGCGCATGGCATCTTCCAGCGACAGCTCCAGCGGTTCCACCCGGTCGCGCGGCAGCATCAGCGTGTAGCCGCCGATCTGGTAGCTCATCGGCATGTAGACCGCGAGGGTCTCCGCCCCGCCCAGTGCGTCCGGCAGGCCTTCGAAGTCCTCGCGCGTGACGAAGCCGATGACGCGCGCCTCCAGCCCCGGCAGCGTGACCAGCACCGCCTGGCCGAATTGCTGGTGGATGTCGCCGGAGACCAGATTGGTGACATCGCGCACCGTGCCGTGGATGGTCTTGACCACCGGGATGCGCTGCATCAGGCCCTCCAGCCAGTTGAACAGCCAGCGCACCACGTAGGCCCGCAGCAGCACGCCCACCACAAACACCAGGCCGATCCCGGCGGCGATCCCCATGCCCGGTACGTACAGCAGGTCCGGCAGGACGGCCTGCAGCAGGCCGCCCAGGACCTGTTCCGCGGTGCTGCCCAGCCACCACAGCAGGGCCAGCGTGACCATCGCCGGCAGGATCGCGGCCAGGCCGGTGAGGAAGGTTCGGGAAATCTTGCGCACGCGGGTTCTCCGGAAGGGGCGACGCCTCGATCGTAACAACGCCGGGGCGGGCGGGGTTCAGAACTGCCAGGTGGCGTGCAGCGAGCCGAACTCCGCGGCGCCGGTGGCCTGGCCGCTGAATTCGCGCGAGCGCCAGACATGGGTATAGCCCAGACGCACCCCGTGCCAGTGGAACACCACGCCCGCGGTGAATTCGCCCACCACCGGGTGCTTGTCCACCGACGGGCCGTCGCGGAACAGCGGCCCGTCGAGGAACAGATCGTAGGCCATCAGGCGGGTGTCCACCCCGGCGAACAGGTAGCCGCCGGCGGTGTCGACCGCCTCGAAGGTGTGTGATCCGGACAGTGCCGGGTTGATCCGCGGCGGGCCGAAATCGCGGGGCAGGTTGCGGCCCGTGCGCAGGATCGCGCCGGCATTGGCGAAGGTGAACGGGCTGCCGATGGAGGCGCCCCAGTGTGGAGTCAGGTCCCAGTCCCAGCCCCCTCCCAGATGGCCCGAACGGCGGCGCAGCTGGCGTTCGTAGCCCAGCATCAGCGTGAGCTCGTTGCCGATCTGCGCGTCCCATCCGCGCGGATCGGGGGCGCCCGTCAGGTCATGGACCGTCTCCTGGGTGCGGTCGGCCAGGGACGCCGGGCCCACTGTCCCGAGCGTGACCTGCAGCCGGTCGAGCCGGTCGCCGTGGTCCTCGGCCAGGCTGAAGTTCAGGTACAGCCAGCCGGCGTAGGGGCGGTCGTCCGGGTCCTGCTGCTCGCGTTCGATGTCCTCCGGGGTGTACATGTTCTGCGCCAGGTGCACCGAGGTCTTCAGGCGGCCGCGTTCCTCGCGATCGACGAACAGCGGGAAGAAGTCCGCCACGTCCCGGAGCCAGGGCGGGACCCGTTCGCCGCGCCGCGTCCAGCCGGCGCGCACGCCATTGGTGTAGTAGCGGTCCTCGCCGGCGAACAGGTCGTTCTCGAACTCGAAATGCAGGGCATCCACGCCGCCGCGTTCGGCCGCCGCGGGCGAGCCCACCAGCGACCCCGCCAGCAGGGCGGTGACGGCGATTACGGAGACCGCGGGCCGGAGGCAGGGAACGCTCCGGTATGATGGCGCCATGGATTTCTCCAGTCAGATCATCTTTCTCGTCGCCGTGGTCCTGCTCGGCAGCATCCTGTCCAGCGTGGTCACCTCGCGGCTGGGCGTACCACTGCTGCTGGTGTTCCTCGGCATCGGCATGCTGCTGGGCCCGGAGGGCCCCGGCGGCGTGTCGTTCGAGAATATCACCCTGGCCCATCTGATCGGCTCCGCGGCCCTGGCCATCATCCTGTTCGATGGCGGCATGCGCACGCCGGCGCGCAATTTCCGTATCGGACTGAAGCCGGCGGTGGGGCTGGCCACCGTGGGGGTGCTGATCACCTCCGGCCTGACCGGGCTGTTCGCGGTGTGGTGGCTGGGGCTGTCGTGGCTGGAGGGGCTGCTGCTGGGGGCGATCGTCGGCTCCACCGACGCGGCGGCGGTGTTTTCCCTGCTGCGCTCGCGCGGGCTGGAGCTGAAGAGCCGCGTGGGGGCGACCCTGGAGATCGAGTCGGGATCCAACGACCCGATGGCGATCTTCCTCACCATCGTGCTGATCGAGCTGATCCTGATGGATCAGCCCGATTTCGGGGTGGTGGTGCTGGTCGAGTTCGTGCAGCAGATGGGGCTGGGGGCCCTGCTGGGGGTCGGGGGCGGGCTCGCGCTGCTGGCGCTGATCAACCGCGTGCCGATGTCGGCCGGGTTCTACCCGCTGTTCGCGCTGGCCGGGGCGCTGGCGATCTTCGGCCTCACTGGCATGGTGGGCGGTTCGGGCTTCCTCGCGGTGTATCTCGCCGGGCTGCTGCTGGGCAATCGGCCGCTGGAGGCCTCGCAGAACATCAAGCGTTTCCACGACGGCATCGCGGCGCTCGCACAGATCGGCATGTTCCTGATGCTGGGGATGATCGTCACGCCTTCGGAGCTGCCGCCGGTGGCGCTGGATGCGGGCCTGGTGGCGCTGGTGCTGATCCTGCTGGCACGCCCGCTGGCGGTCGCGCTGTGCCTGTACCCGTTCCGCTTCCCGTGGCGCGAGCAGCTGTTCATCGCCTGGGTCGGGCTGCGCGGGGCGGTGCCCATCATCCTTGCGCTGTTCCCGTTGCTGGCCGGGCTGGAGCTGGCGGAATACTTCTTCCACGTGGTGTTCTTCGTGGTGCTGATCTCGCTGATGGTGCAGGGCTGGACCGTGGCCTCCTCGGCGCGCTGGCTGGGCCTGGAGCTGCCGCCGACCACCACCCGGGTCCAGCGCACCGAGCTGGACATCCCGGGGCAGCAGGAGATGGAGCTGGTGGGTTACCGGCTGGCGGAGACCACGCCGGTGGTGCGCGAGGCCTGGTCCGGTTTCCGTCTGCCCGGATCGGCCCGGGTGGTCGCGCATCTGCGGGAAGGCCAGCTGCTGGAGACCCTGGAACTGCTGGACCTGCAGGCCGGCGACCATCTCTACATCATGGTCGCGCCGGCCGATCTGCCGGACCTGGACCGTCTGTTCGTGCCGCAGGAAGAGGTGCCGGAACGCCTGACCGAGCGCAGCGTGTTCGGGGAGTTTGCCCTCAACGGCGATGCCCTGCTGGGGGCGGTGGGCATGACCTACGGCGCGCCGGTGCCGCCGGAACGTCAGGGCGAGACTCTGGAGGCCTTCCTGCGCGCCGAACTGCAGACCGAGCCGGTGGTGGGGGACTTTGTGGATCTCGGGCCCACGCGCCTGGTGGTGCGCGAGATGGAGGGCGCGCGCATCACCCGGGTCGGCCTCAAGCTGCTGAAGAAGGAGTGATTATTTCTCCAGCATGGCCTTGAGCCCGGCGAGATGGGCGCGCGCCGTGAGCTGCTGGGTCTCCGGGTCCGGCGGCTTTGCGTCGAGCCAGTCGAGGTGTTCCTCGGGCAGCTCGTCGAGAAAGCGCGACGGTTCGCAGTCGAGGGTCTCGCCGTAGCGCTTGCGGCTGCGCGCGTAGGTGATCAGCAGGGTCTGCTGCGCGCGGGTCAGCCCGACGTAGGCCAGGCGGCGCTCCTCCTCGATGGCGTCGTCCTCCAGGCTCACGCGGTGCGGCAGCAGCTCCTCCTCGAAGCCGACCAGGCACACGTGCGGGAACTCCAGGCCCTTGGCGGTGTGCAGGGTCAGCAGCTGCACCGCCTCGGTATCGTCCTGGGCATCGCGGTTGCGGTCGAGGATGTCCATCAGGCTGATGCGGTTGACGATGTCGGCCAGTTCCATGCCGTCCTCGTCGTCCGCCGTGTCGTCGCCGTATTCGGCCTCCGGCGCGCGCGAGCCGGCCAGGCGTGCGACCCAGTCGATGAATTCACGCACCTGTTCCATGCGCCGGGTGGCGGCGCGCGGGTTGGCGCTGTTGTCCAGCAGCCAGGATTCGTAGTCGATGTCCTCGACCAGTGCGCGCAGCAGGGCATCCGGGGCCTCCTCGGCCGCGCGTGCGCGGAAGCCGTCGACCCAGTCGACGAAGCGTTCCAGACGCGCCCGGGCACGCTCGTCCATGTATTCGGCCAGGCCGGCCCCGCGCGCGGCCTGCAGCAGCGAGACCCCGCGCTGGTTGGCGTACTGGCCGAGTTTTTCCAGAGTGGCCGGGCCGATCTCGCGGCGCGGTACGTTGACCACGCGCAGAAAGGCGGTGTTGTCGTCCGGGTTGGCCAGCAGGCGCAGGTAGGCCACCAGATCCTTGATCTCGGCCTTCTCGAAGAACGATTGCCCGCCGCTCAGGCGGTAGGGGATGCCCTGCTCGCGCAGCAGCTTCTCGAACAGCCGCGACTGGTGGTTGCTGCGGTAGAGGATGGCGAAATCGCCCCAGCCGGCGTTCAGGCGGAAGCGCCGGCGCATCAGCTCGGAGACTACCCGCGCGGCCTCGGCGTCGGAGTCCGCGCAGTCGATCACCTCGACCTTCTCGCCCTCGCCCAGCGCGCTCCACAGGCGCTTCTCGAATACGTGCGGGTTGTTGGCGATCAGCGCGTTGGCGGTGGCCAGGATGCGGTTGGTGGAGCGGTAGTTCTGCTCCAGCTTGACCACTTCCAGACGCGGAAAGTCCTGTTGCAGGCGCGCGAGGTTCTCCGGGCGCGCGCCGCGCCAGGCGTAGATCGACTGGTCGTCGTCGCCGACCACGGTCAGCCCGTCGCTGACCCCGACCAGCAGGCGCACCAGCTGGTACTGCGCGGAGTTGGTGTCCTGGTATTCGTCCACCAGCAGGTGGCGGATGCGGTCCTGCCAGCGGTTGCGCAGGTCGGCGTCCGCGCGCAGGCAGTCCACCGGGCGCTTGATCAGGTCGTCGAAATCCACCGCGTTGTAGGCACGCAGGGCCTGTTCATAGCGCGGGTAGAGATTGGCCGCGAGCAGGGCCCCGGGGGCTTCGTCGCCTGCCTGGCTGGCCTCGGCCAGCGCCTCGTCGGGGGTCAGCAGGTCGTTCTTCCAGCGGCTGATGTGGCCGATCAGGTCATCCACCTCGGCCGCGGTGTCGTCGCGGTGGGTGATCTCGCGCAGCAGCTGGCGACAGTCGCCGGGGTCGAGGATGGAGAAGCCCGGGCGCAGGCCGGTGGCCGCCAGTTCGCGGCGCAGGAACTGCAGGCCGAAGGTGTGGAAGGTGGACACGCCCAGCCCGCGGCTCTGTTCCCGCGACAGCCGCCCCTGCACCCGCTCGCGCATCTCGCGCGCGGCCTTGTTGGTGAAGGTGATCGCGACGATCTGGCGCGCGGCCAGGCCGCGCTTTTCCACCAGGTGCGCAATCTTCTCGGTGATCACGCGGGTCTTGCCCGAGCCCGCGCCGGCCAGGACCAGCAGCGGACGGTCGGTGGTGGAGACGGCGGCGTGTTGCTGGGGGTTGAGCTGTTCGGACACCGGCGGGTCGCTTCCTCGGGACGCGGGCGCGTAAACTACCCCACGCGTCATTGATCATAAAGCCCCGCCGGTCGGCTGTCGTCGCTCCCGGCGGGCACGTCATGGAGGCAGTGTGCCGCAACCGTCCCGTGTCGACGAATCACCCGCCAGCGGGGGCCTTCCGGCCCTCGATGCCGGGGGCTTCCACCACCGCCTGCAGGAGGTGGACGGGGCGGCCGTGGTGATGTTCACGCGGCCCGGCTGCAGCGCCTGTCACGCGATGGGCGACGCCCTGCGGCGCTGGCAGGTGGACGCCGATCCCCCGGCGCTGTTCTGCGTGGATGCCGAGGTCGATACCGCGCTGGTGCGCGAGTTCGAGGTCTTCCACCTGCCGGCGCTGTTCGTGTTCGTCGATGGCGAGTACCACGGCCCGCTGCAGGCCCCGCCGCGCGTGCCGCTGCTGCGTGCGGCCCTGGAGGAACGCCTGCGCCAGCCGCCGGAGGAGGCGCCATGAGCGCGGTCGGCGAGGACAGCGGGGCGCGTGACTGGTGGCCGGCCGCCGAGTGCAGCGAGAGCCCGAATCAGGATGCGCGCCCGGTCGGGATGCAGCCGGAACTGATCGTGGTGCACGCGATCAGTCTGCCGCCGGGCGAGTTCGGCGGATCGCACGTCGAGGCCCTGTTCCACAACCGCCTGGACCCGGACGCGCATCCGTTCTTCGCCGGGATCCGTGACCTGCGGGTGTCGGCGCATGTGTTCATCGACCGCGAGGGCCGGGCGACCCAGTTCGTCCCGTTCAGCCGGCGCGCCTGGCATGCCGGCGTTTCCGCGTGGCGCGGGCGCGAGCGCTGCAACGATTTCTCCATCGGCATCGAACTGGAAGGGGATGACCACACCCCCTTCGCCGCGGAGCAGTACACCCGGCTGGCGGCGCTGACCCACTGGCTGCGGCAGCGCTTCCCGGCGATCGCTGCGGACGCCCTGGCGGGGCACAGCGACATCGCCCCGGGGCGCAAGACCGACCCCGGTCCTTGCTTCGACTGGGATCGGTTGCACGCCCTGCTGGGGAACCTCGAGCCATCGACCCCTGGTGAATCCACCCCTGGAGCAAGTACATGATCGTCGACCTGATGCGACACGGAGAGCCCGCCGGTGGCCAGCGCTTTCGCGGCCACGGCTGCGACGACCCCCTGAGCGAGACCGGCTGGCGGCAGATGGAACGCGCCGCGGCCGCCGAGACCGGCTGGCAGCGGATCGTGACCTCGCCGCTGGCGCGCTGTCGCGCGTTTGCCGAACACCTGGCGGACGAGCGTGGTGTGGCGCTGTCGACGGCGCACGATCTGCGCGAGATCGGCTTCGGTGCCTGGGAGGGGCGCACCCGCGCCCAGCTGCAGGCGGAGCGTCCGGAGGAATACCGCGCCTTCTACGCCGACCCCGAGCACAACCGGCCGGAGGGGGCGGAGATGCTGGATGCGTTTCGTCAGCGGGTTGCGGCGGCTTTTGCCGAGAGCGTGGAAGGGCCCGGCCGGTCCGACGAACACGTGCTGCTGGTGGTCCACGCCGGCGTGATCCGCGCGCTGGTCGGCGGCGTAATGGCCGTACCGGACGGCCACCTGTTCCAGCTCGACTGCGACTACGCCAGCCTCACCCGGATCCATCGCCAGGCTGACCGCGGCTGGCGGCTGGCGTTCACCAACCGGGTCGTGGCGGACTGAGTCAGCCGGCGTTGCTCTTGCGCCTGGGGACCGCCTTCACCGACAGGTAGTAGTCGTTCTCGAGGATGTCGATCAGACGGTCGATGTTGGGGTGCCTGCCCGGGTTGGCGCGGGCCTCGTCGGCATGGCTGCCGTACATCAGCAGACCGGAATTGGCCGCCTTGGGGCCGATCCCGCCGAAATCCAGCGCCAGCTGGTAGTACACCTGCAGGGAGAGCTTCTGGCCCTCCTGGTTCTCGATGGTGGCGGTGGGGTTGTAGTCCTCGCCAAACAGTTCGAGGCGTTCGATATTGCTCACGTCGGGCAGCTTTTTGGACATGCCGGGCTCCTCGGATGAATCGGCGGCATTATCGGGGCTGCCCCGTCCGGCCACAACCGCCCGCAATCATGGCGGGTTCGTCGCGTCGTGCCGCTCCTGCTACGATAGCGGCTTTTCCCCGAGGACCGAGAACATGCAGGCAAGCCCGTTCCTGGAAGCCGCGCAGGCTGCGGCCGACGCCGCCGAGAAGGTGATCCGTCACTACTACGAACACGGCGTGGACGTTGAAACCAAGGCCGACGACACGCCGGTCACGCGTGCCGACGTGGAGAGCGAAGAGGCGATCCGCTCGATCATCCGCGAGCGCTTTCCGGATCACGGTTTCTACGGCGAAGAGACGGGCCAGTCGGACATGGACTCCGACTATGTCTGGCTGATCGACCCGATCGACGGCACCAAGAGCTTCGTGCGCCGCTACCCGTTCTTCTCCACCCAGATCGCGCTGATGTACAAGGGCGAGCTGATCCTGGGGCTGTCCAGCGGGCCGCAGTTCGGCGAGCGCGCCTGGGCCGAGAAGGGACAGGGCGCCTGGCTCAACGGCGAGCGCATCGGCGTGGAGAAGGGCATCACCGCGGTCGATCGCGCGACCCTGTCCACCGGCAACCTCCGCTCGCTGGCGGCGCGCGGCGACTGCTGGAACGCGCTGGGCGGGATCGTCGCCGAGGTCAACCGCGTCCGCGGTTACGGCGACTTCTACCATTACCACCTGCTGGCCCGCGGCAGCATCGACTGCATCGTCGAGTCGGACGTGAACATCCTCGACATTGCGGCCCTGGCCGTGATCGTGCGCGAAGCGGGCGGGACGTTCACCGACCTCGCCGGCGGCGAGCTGGACCTCGACACCAGCACGGTGCTGGCGGCGGGCACCCCCGAGCTGCACGCCACCCTGCGCGAGCGTCTCGCCTGGGGGTGACCCGCCGAGCTGGCTAGTCGAGCAGCCCGTGGCTGCGCAGCTTCTTGCGCAGGGTCGCGCGGTTGAGGCCGAGCACGGCCGCCGCGCGGCTCTGGTTGTGGCCACAGCGTTCCAGCACGCAGGCCAGCAGCGGGCGTTCGACCTCCTCCATCACCAGGGCGTAGAGGTCGTGGCTGGACTGCCCGTCCAGGGTGTCGAAATAGTCTTCCATGGCCTGATGGACGGACTGCGCGAGGACGCTGTCCGATTCCGGCGGCGCGGCCGGACCCTGTCCCGGCCATGTCGTCTGTCCGTTGCCGTCCTTGCGACGCGCGGGATTCCCGTTGCTGCTCATGCGGCCCTGTCCGAATCGTCCGCAGGCGAATCGCCTGATGGAAACATTGCCTCGAGGCGCCGGAGCTGTTCGCCGACGTCCTCCAGGGCGAACAGTTCGGCCCGCAGTGCGCGGGTCTCTGCCTCGCCTCTCCCCAGCTGCTCAAGATACCAGCCGATGTGCTTGCGGGCGATACGCACGCCCTGATGCGGACCATATTGCCGGTGCAGGGCGGCGACGTGCTCGCGCATCAGCGCCGCGATGGACGCGGGGTCGGGTGCGTCCGGCAGGACCTCGCCGGCCAGCGCGGCGCGGATCCGTCCCGGCAGCCACGGGCGTCCCTGCGCGCCGCGCCCGATCATGATCCCGGTGGCGCCGGTGCGGGCAAGGGCCCGCCGGGCATCCTCGACGTCGCGGATGTCCCCGTTGGCCAGCACCGGCAGGTCCGTGGCGGCCACCACCCGGGCGATCGCCTCGTGATCCGCCGCGCCGCGATAGCCCGCCGCCCGGGTGCGGCCATGCACCGTGAGCATCGCAATCCCGGCATCTGCGGCGATCCCGGCAATGGTTTCCGCGTTCATGCGCTCGGTGTCCAGGCCCAGACGCATCTTCAGGGTGACCGGTACGCCGGCGTTTTCGGTGAGGGCCTGCAGCAGCTCGCGGACCAGCCCGGTGTCGCCCATCAACGCCGAACCGGCGGCGCGGCTGCAGACCTTCTTGGCCGGGCAGCCCAGGTTGAGGTCGATGATATCGGCACCGCGGGCGACGTTTTCACGCGCTGCGTCGGCCAGGGCCCCGGGCTCGTTTCCCAGCAGCTGGACGATGCGCGGTGACGGTTCGGCCGCGTGATCCAGGCGGTGCCGGCTCTTGGCGCTGTCCCACAGGTTTTGCTGCGAGGTGACCATCTCCGAGACCGCCGCGCTGGCCCCCAGGCGGCGCGCGAGCAGGCGGAAAGGCCGGTCGCTGACCCCGGCCATGGGCGCGAGGAAGACCGGCGGGTCGGAGAAATGGTGGCGGCCGAGCTGCATGCCGTCAGTTTAGCAGCCCGCACGCCCGGCGCAGGAATCCGCGTCAGCGCGGCCGGACGTGGACCCCGCTCAGGCGCGGGTGCTCGGTGCGTATGCGCAGGGCGACGGGCCAGGGCCGGTGGGCGGCCATTTGCGGAGGGGGATCACCGTCCGGGGCATAGACCCGCGGATGGATGCGCTCGCGGGCATGGGTGCGGCCCAGGGTGTCCGACAGGGCAATATCCAGCAGCGGCCAGGCCTGAGCGCGTGATTCTCGGTTGTAGAGCTCGAAGACGAGCCAGCGGCCGCTGCCGGCGCCGGCCGGGTGCAGCGAAGGAGTGGAGACACGAACGGACTCGGGCGCGCGATGGGCGCGTTCGGGGCAGTGCAGGCGCTCGCACAGCGAGGTCCGCAGGGTTTCCAGCGCGGGTTCTTGCGTGATGGCGCGTGGCGGGAAGGCCAGCAACTGGAAGATCAGCCCCAGCAGGAGGAGGCTTGCCAGCGCGGCACCGCCGAAACGGGTCCGGTGTGCGCTTCGGGCGGGTCGTATCTGCGGGCCGTCCGGGCGCCCCGGAGCCCCCCGGGCGGGACGCTCGCGCTCCGGCTCGGGATCGGGGGCTGCGGGGGGGCGCGTGGACGGTTCCGGGTACGGCACGGAGCGCGCGGACTGGGTGTCGGGAGATCCGACGGTCGGGTGCGAAAGGGTGGGCGCTCCTTCGTCCGGCCTGCCGGAAGCGGCTTGCGCGGGGGCGTTTTCGGCGGCGGGGGCCGGCTGCAGGCCGGCCCCGTTTGCGGGTTCGCCCGCCGGGGCGATCTCCAGAGCGGGGAACCAGGCGAACGCACGGCCGCAGGCCTCGCAGCGGACCCGTGCGTGGTGCGCGTTGCCGGGCGGGCGGGCCACCACATGGGCAACGCTGCAATGCGGGCAGCGGACCAGCATTACGCGGCCGGCCGTCCGGCCGGTGGGTCAGCGGCGGCGGCCGTCCAGCAGGGCCCAGCCATCGCGGGAATCGCGGACACCGATGTCGAAAGCATGGGCATAGGCCTCCATGACCTCTTCCGCCTGACGATCCAGCAGTCCGGCCATCAGGATGCGCCCGCCGGGACGGGTGGCCGCGGTGAGCTCCGGGGCCAGCTCGATCAGCGGGCGCGTGAGGATGTTGGCCAGCACCAGATCGGAGCCGCCCTCGGGCAGCGGGTGATCGGTGAGCCCGGCCTGCAGACGGTCGCTGCCGATGCCGTTGGCGGCCGCGTTGGATTCGGTGGCCTGGACCGCCTGGGGATCGTTGTCGATCCCGAGGGCGTGGCGCGCCCCCAGCTTGAGGGCGGCGATCGCGAGGATCCCGGAGCCGCAGCCGTAGTCCAGCACCTCGAGGTCACGCGGCGGGTCCTCGGCCAGCGCGGTCAGGCACATGGCGGTGGTCGGGTGGTTGCCGGTGCCGAAGGCCAGGCCGGGGTCGAGGTGCACGAAGACCCCGTCCTTCACGTCCGGCTGTTCCTCCCAGGACGGCACGATCCACAGCGGACCGCCGCAGTGGATGGCCTCCAGCCCGTCCAGGCCCGCGCGTACCCAGTCCTGGTCGGTGATGTCGGTGACCTGGAGTTCGGACGGGGCGGGGTCGCGCTGGAGCATCGAGGCCGAGGCCAGCTCCGCCGCGGTGCGGTCGGAGAACACGGCCTTCAGGCGGATGTCCGACCATAGCGGGTGGGTGCCCGGTGGCGGCTCGAACAGGGGTTCGTCGGCGGCATCGAACAGTTCCACGCTGACCGCACCCAGTTCGAACAGCAGCTCCTCCAGGGCCTCGGCATCGCCGGGTTCGGCCCGGCATTCCAGTTCGGCAAGACTCATGCGGCCCTCAGTGTGCCTTCAGTTTCTTTTCCAGGTAGTGGATGTCGGTGGCACCCCGCTGGAAGTTGGCGTCGTTCATCAGATCGGAGTGCAGGCTGATGTTGGTGCGGATGCCGTCGACGATGATTTCGCCGAGGGCACCGCGCATGCGCGCGATGGCGATGTCGCGCGTGGTGCCGTGGGCAATCAGCTTGCCGACCATGGAGTCGTAATGCGGCGGGACCGCGTAGCCGTTGTAGATATGCGTGTCCATGCGGATCCCGGGGCCGCCCGGCGCGTGATACTGCTGGATGGTGCCGGGGCTGGGGACGAAGGTTGTGGGGTCCTCGGCGTTGATGCGGCACTCGATCGCATGGCCGTGGATGGTGACGTCGTCCTGGGTGATGCCCAGCGGTTCGCCGGCGGCGATGCGGATCTGCTCACGCACCAGGTCGATGCCGGTGACCTGCTCGGTCACCGTGTGCTCGACCTGCAGCCGGGTGTTCATCTCGATGAAGAAGAACTGCCCGTCCTCGTACAGGAACTCGAAGGTCCCGGCCCCGCGATAGCCGATCTCCTGGCAGGCGCGGATCAGGCGTTCGCTCATGTCGCGGCGCTGGGTGGCGGTGATCTCCGGGGCCGGGGCCTCCTCGATCACCTTCTGGTGGCGCCGCTGCATGGAGCAGTCGCGCTCGCCCAGGCATACCGCGTTCCCGTGGGTGTCCGCGAGGATCTGGAACTCCACGTGGCGCGGGCGCTCGAGGAATTTCTCCATGTACAGGGTGTCGTCACCGAAGCCCTGACGGGCCTCGTTGCGGGTCAGGGAGATCGCGTTGAGCAGCGCGCCCTCGGTATGCACCACGCGCATCCCGCGGCCACCGCCGCCGGCGGCGGCCTTCACGATGACCGGGTAGCCGATCTCGCGGGCCAGCTGCAGGTTGGCGTCGGGGTCCTCGCCCAGCGCGCCACCGGAGCCCGGCACGCAGGGCACCCCGGCGGACAGCATGGCCTGCTTGGCCGAGACCTTGTCGCCCATCAGGCGGATGGTCTCGGCGCGCGGCCCGATGAAGGCGAAGCCGCTGGATTCGACCCGTTCGGCGAAATCGGCATTTTCCGACAGGAAGCCGTAGCCCGGATGAAGGGCGCCGGCGTCGGTGACCTCGGCCGCGGCGATCAGCGCCGGGATGTTGAGATAGCTTTCGTTCGAGGGGGCGGGGCCGATGCAGACCGACTCGTCGGCCAGGCGCACGTGCTTGAGGTCACGGTCGGCGTCGGAGTGTACGGCTACGGTGGCGATGCCCATCTCGCGGCAGGCGCGCAGGACCCGCAGGGCGATTTCGCCGCGATTGGCGATCAGGATTTTTTCAAACATGCTCGGACCTGTGTTCGGCGAAGACGGTGAAGGCTCACGCGATGATGAACAGCGGCTGGCCGTATTCCACCGGGTTGCCGTTCTCCACCAGGATCTGGCGGACGGTGCCGGCCTGGTCCGCTTCCAGCGGGTTGAGCATCTTCATCGCCTCGATGATGCACAGGGTGTCGCCCACCTCCACCTGCTGTCCGACTTCGACGAACGGCGTGGCGCCGGGGCTGGGGGCGCGGTAGAAGGTGCCGACCATGGGCGCGGTCACGCGGTGGCCCTCGAGTTCCTCCGGTTCATCCGCGCCCGCTTCCTCGGCCGCGGCCGCGGGAGCGGGCGGTGCGGGCGGCGGCGCGGCGGCCGGCATCGGTGCGGGCTGTGCCTGGGGGACGCCCCCGGGCGAGCGGGTGATGCGCACCGACTCCTCGCCCTCGTTGATCTCGATTTCGTGGATCCCGCTCTCCTCGAGCAGGTCGATCAGTTTCTTGACCTTGCGGATATCCATGGGTGCCTATGACTCCTTGATGGCTGCAATCGCCGCGTCCAGCGCCAGCCGGTACCCCCGGGGGCCGAAACCGGCCAGGGTAGCGGCGGCGACGTCGGCCAGCAGCGATGTCTGCCGGAACGCCTCGCGGGCATGGACGTTGCTGATATGGATCTCGTAGAACGGGATCGCGACCCCCAGCAGGGCGTCACGCAGGCTGACGCTGGTGTGGGTCAGTCCGCCCGGGTTGATCAGGATACGGCGCACGTCCTCGCCCGGCGCCGCGTGGATGCGGTCGATCAGGGCGCCCTCGTGATTGCTCTGAAAGCAGTTCAGGCGGATCCCCGCCTCGTGCGCCCGGTTCTCCAGATCCGCCTCGATGTCCGCCAGCGTGGCATGGCCATAGCGCTCCGGCTCCCGCTGTCCGAGCAGGTTCAGGTTGGGGCCGTTGAGCAGCAGGATGGTGGCCATGACGGGAATCGGCGGCGATCCGGACGTGAATGGGGGCGAACGCGCCGGAACATGCCGGCGAATCCATGGCCGCGATTCTGCCGCAGGGCGCGCGGGGTGTCCAGCACCTTCGCCGTGCGCCGGAGCGTGCCCGCGCGGGTCAGAGGTATTGCTCCAGCCAGCCGTGCAGGTCGTTTTCGGTAACCTCGCCGCGGTGGGTCTCGCGCACGGTCCCGTCACGATCGATGACCACGGTGTAGGGCAGGGCCCCGATCCGGTTGCCGTATTCGGTCTGGATCTGCATGGCCTCGTCCTGCCCGATCAGGATCGGGAATTCGATGCCGTAGGTGGCGACGAACTGCTCGGTGGCCGACTGTTCGTCCACCGCGACCGCGACGATGTTGAAGTCCTCGTCCCGGTATTCTTCCCAGGTTTCCTGAAAGAGCGGCATTTCCTTCTTGCAGGGCGGGCACCAGGTGGCCCAGAAGTTGAGTACCACCAGGTCGTCGTCCCACTGGTTGAAGGCCTGCTCCTCGCCGTCCAGGTCCGGCAGGGTGAAGTCGACGCGCGACTCGCCGGTCGGGGTGTCCTCCGGCCCCGCGACGTCGGCGGCATCGACATCCGGGTCGCCGCCGGTCGCGGTGTCGCCGGACCGGTCGTTATCCAGGCAGGCGGTCAGGGCCGGGGCGCACAGCCCGATGGCCAGTGCCAGCCACCAGCGGTTCCCGTTCACGGGCGCACCCCCAGGGCATTGTCCAGGTGCTCGAGGAAGGCCTCGGCGTTGAGGTAACCGACGCGGCGAAACTGCGGCAGTGGTTCGCCGTCGCGGTCGTAGAACACCATCGCCGGCGGGCCGAACAGCTCGAAGTGCTGCATCAGTTCGCGGTGCTCCGAGGTGTTGTCGGTGACGTCGGCCTTCAGCAGATGGACATCCGCGGTGGCGCGGATGACCTGCGGGTCCTGGAAGGTGGTGCGTTCCAGGCGTACGCAGTCCACGCACCAGTCGGCATAGAAGTCCACGAACACCGGTTCGCCGCGTGAGGCGGCCTCCGCCACCTCCCGTTCGAGATCTTCCAGGCTGTCGATGTAGGTGAACTCCATCTCCGTCGGTCCGCCGTCCGCGGTGGTGACGGCGGGCTGACTGAGGGTGGCCAGCGGGCGGGTCATGTCCTTGCCGCCGGTGGCCGCCCCCAGCATCAGCAGGATGCCGTAGATCAGGATCACCAGGCCGAGCCCCTTCCACAGGGTGTGCCAGCCGGATTTGCCTTCGGGCAGACTCTGCAGCGCCCCCATGTACACCGCGACCACGATGAACAGGGTAGCCCACAGGAACATCGCCACTTCGCCCGGGATGACCCGTTCCAGCAGCCAGATGCCCATGGCCAGCAGGCCCACGCCGAACACCGCCTTGATGGTATCCATCCACGGGCCGGCCTTCGGCAGCAGGCGTCCGGCCGAGGTGCCGATCGCCAGCAGGGGGGCGCCCATGCCCATGCTCAGGGAGAACAGCGCGATCCCGCCCAGCACGGCGTCGCCGGTCTGGCTGATGTAGAGCAGGGCTCCCAGCAGCGGCGCGGTGACGCACGGCCCGACGATCAGGGCCGAGAGGAAGCCCATGACACCGGCGCCGAACAGGGTGCCGCCCTCCTGGCGATTGCTGATGTTCGACAGCTTGCTCTGCACGCCCGCGGGCATCTGCAGGTCGTAGAAGCCGAACATCGACATCGCCAGCGCGACGAAGATGGCGACGAAGGTGCCGATAATCCAGGGATTCTGGAAGGCGGCCTGCAGGTTGGCCCCGGCCATGCCCGCCAGCACCCCGGCCACGGTATAGGTGAGCGCCATCGCGAGCACGAACACCAGCGAGATGAAGAACGCCTTGCGGGTGTTCATCTCCTTCTGGCCGAGGATGATGTTGGACAGGATCGGGATCATCGGGAACACGCACGGCGTGAAGGTCAGCAGCAGCCCGAAGCCGAAGAACGCCAGGGCCACCAGCCACACGCGCCCGTCGGCCAGCTGCGCCGCGATGCGGTCCTGTTCCGAGGCCGGCGGGGCGACGGCGTCCTCGTCCTCGGGTGCGGCTTCGCCTTCATCGGGCATGGCCGCCGGGTCGGCCTCCTCGGCCAGATCGGCGGCAAAGCTGACCGCGACCTCCTGGGTCAGCGGCGGGTAGCAGATACCCGCGTCCGCACAGCCCTGGTAGTCCACCGCCAGCACGATGTCGGCGACGTCGTCGGCATCGCGCTGCACCGGCACCAGGATTTCCACCTCGTCGCGGAAGATCCGGGTCTCGCCGAAGAACTCGTCTTCGTGCAGTTCGCCGTCCGGCGGGCTGATGTTGCCCAGCTCGATGCCTTCCCCTTCGGCGACGCGCACGTCCAGCTGGTCGCGGTAGAGATAGTAGCCGTCGGCGATGTCGAAGCGCAGCACCACGGCGTTCTGGCTGATCGCCTCGGCGGAGGCGGCGAACGCATCCTCGGGGTCGAGCAGGTCCTCGTCCCCGGCGAGGTCGCCGGACATCTGGCCGAGCTCGTCCAGTGCGCCTTCCCCGGCCGCCGCGGTGTCGGCCTCGGCGTCACCCGGCAGGCCCGGCAGGGTGATCGACACGGTCTGGAAATGCGGCGGGTAACAGATGCCGGCATCCGCGCAGCCCTGCGAGCGTGCGGTCAGCTCGATGGTCTCGTTTTCGGCGGCCAGTACCGGCAGCTCGATGCTGACCTCGCCGCGATAGGTCTCGACCCGCCCGAAGAACTCGTCTTCCTTGATCTCGCCGTCCGGGATCGCCGGATCGCCCAGTTCCAGGCCGGGGCTTTCCGGTTCGAACTCGAACTGCTCGCGGTACATGTAGTACTCGTCCGCGATGTCCCAGGTCAGGCGGATGGTGGATTCATCCACCGCCTCGGCACTGATCGCGAAGGCGTCGTCCGGGTCGAGCAGGTCGTCGTCCATGCCGAACTGTGCCGCGGCCACTCCGGGCAGCAGCAACAGCGCGGTGAACAGGGCGGCAAGCCAGTAACGGAGGTTCATCGGGTGCATTCGTGGATCCAGTCCAGGTAGTCGGGCAGTCCGTCCTCGATCGGCAGGGCGATGATTTCGGGCGTGTCGTACGGATGTTGATCGTGCAGGGTGGCCCGAAGTTCGGGCCAGGCCTCGCGCGAGGTCTTGATCAGCAGGGTGACTTCACTGTCGACCTCGATGCGGCCCTGCCACTGATAGATCGAGCGGCCGGGCGGGAGCATGTGCACGCAGGCGGCGCGGCCGGCCTCGACCAGGTGGCCGGCCAGGCGCTCGGCGGCGTCGGGGTCGTCCAGCGTGGTGATGACCAGCCAGGCCGGTGCGGGGTCGGATTCGCTCATGGTGATGTGCGTCCTCCTGGTTCAGTCCGGATGCTCATTCCAGGCCGAGTTCGATCCGTGCCGCCTGGTCCGCCCGCGGGGCGAGGCCATCCGGGGGCGTGAACTCGACCCGCAGACGATAGGCGGGGGCGTCCTCTTCGCCGCTGCGCTCCCAGTCCACGTGCACCACCCGGCCGTCGACGCGGGTGTCGTTCAGGATGACCGTAACCGGGTGCCCGGGTTCCAGGCGTGCGGCGGTATCCGCGTCCACGCGGCCGCGTGCATGCATCGGATCGTCGCGTCCGATCACCGCGAGAACCGGCGGAACCAGCGCGGGGTTCACGTATTCGTTGCGGGTGACGTGCAGACGCAGCACGCGGCCCTCTCCGGGCGCGGCGATCTCGGTGTCGTGCACGTCCGCGCGGGCCTGGCGGACCCGGGCGCGGGCCTCCGTCAGGCGCGATTCGGCCGCGGTGTGGTCGATCCGGGCCAGTTCCAGTTCGCGCTCGGCGATCAGGGTCTGGTCGTACAGGTCGCGGGCCTTGCGCAGTTCGCGTTCGGTTTCCGAGGCCTCCAGCTCCAGGCGTTCGACCTCGGCCTGCGCCGCGGACAGTTCCGCACGGGCCCGGCGATCGTCGATGCGGAACAGGGTGTCATCTTCCATCACCCGGTCGCCGGGCCGGACCCCGATCTCCCGGACCTGACCGGCGACGGGTGCGGTGATCCGGTACTGCTCGCTCCAGGCGAGCTCCGCGTCCACGGTCTGGGCGCCCGCGGCCGGGCTCAGCAACAACAGCGCGAGGCTCGCGCCGATCGCCCGCCGGGTGGTGGGCGGGATTCGGTGAATACGGGTGTTCATGGGGTCCCTCCAAAGGCGGTGGCGTCGGCGGCGAACGGACTCAGGTCCTCGCGGCCGGTCAGCAGGGCAAGGCGTTCGTAGGCCAGGGCCAGCTCGAATTCGGTACGGGCATTGAAATGCGCGGCCGCGCTCTGCTGGACCATGGAGTCGCCGAGATCGGCCTCGTCTTCCATCTGATAGAGATAGCGAGCCCGGCTGATGTAGAGGTCGCGGTAGTCCATGCGTGCCAGCGCCTCGTCGCGCTGCACCTCCAGGGTCCGAATTTCGTGCACGAGTTCGCGTACCCGGTTGCGGGCCCGGATCATGGCGCGGTCGCGTTCGGCCTCGGCTTCCCGGCGCTGGGCCACCGCGCGGCCGACGCGGGCATCGCCGCGGCGCCCCTCGAACAGCGGGACCTCCAGTACCAGCGCGGCGGCGAAGGGGTTGCGGTCTCCGCCGAACTCCTTGTTCCAGTAGCCGGTCTCGGCCTCGGCATACAGTCGGGGGCGGCTTTCACTGCGGGCCGCCTGCACGCGGCCGGTGGCGGCCTCGACCCGCTGGCGCTCGGCGGCCAGGGCCGGGCTGCCGGACTCCAGGTCCGCCAGCAGGCTGCGCAGCTCCGGAAGCTCGGGCAGGTCCAGCGGCAGCGGCGGACCCAGGACGTTGGCCGGCGGGCGTCCGCGGTGATGCAGGGCCTCGGCCAGCTCCGCGCGACTGCGCTGCTGGCGGTACAGCGAGCGTTGCCGCTGGGTGAAATGCTCCTGGTATTCCGCTTCCGCCTCGAACAGGTCGATGTCGGAGACCTGGCCCAGCTCGTTGCGCTCCTGCATGCGTTCGAGGGTCACGAATGCGGCGGCCATCGCTTCGGTGTCGCGGGCGAAGGCCAGATCGGCGAGGACCACGTCGAAGTAGCGCTCCAGGACCTCAAGGCGGTGCCGGGCGAACGCCAGCCACTCCTCCTGGCGCGCGGCCTCCAGCGCGCTGGCCCCGGCCTCCTCGCGCGCCCGGGAGTGGCCGAAGTCGCTCAGCAGCTTGCGCGCGACCAGGGTCGCACGCGAGTCGTTGTTGCGGTCGTCGGCGATGTTGTCGTTGGGCTCGATCCAGCGGGCTTCCAGCCGCGCGTCCACGCGCAGGTCACGGTCGGCGCGCGTGGCTTCCAGCTCCGCTTCGGCCGCTTCGCGTCGGGCGCGGGCCTGCTGCACGCGGGGGTGCATCGCATTCACCGCCTCGATGGCATGCTGCAGCCGCAGGGGCTGGGGCAGCGGCTCGATGTCCGGCACCACCTCGGCCGACGCGGGACCGCCCGTGCCGACGGCCAGCACGAGGCACGCCGTCAGGAGGGCGCCGGCACGGCGCCCCCGGACAGGGAGACGAGGAGTCATGTCCGCTCCTTTGCGTTCAGCGGCCGCGCTGCTCGCGGCGGAAGCGATTGAAGTTGGTTTCTTCGTGGTGCCCCTCGGCGACAAAACGCCCCAGGGTCAGGAATTCGTCCGCATCGCGGGTGGCCCCGGTAAAGCGGTGGACCGGTTCGCCGTCCAGGTCGAAGAACTGAAAGACCGGCGTGGCGCGCACACGGAAGTCGCGCGTGGCGAAATCGGCCATCCGCCGGGTCTCGCCGTCGAAGTTGGTGATCTCGACGTCGCCTTCGATGTCCACGCTGAAGATGGCGAAGTGTTCGCGGTAGTAGTCCTGCACCTGCGGCTGATTGAGTACCTGGTTCTTCATCCGATGACAGAACGGACAGGCATCCATCTCGAAGAAGATCAGGATGCCCTTCTTGCCTTCCTCGCGGGCGAGCTCGAGCTCCTCCTGGAAATCGCCGAAGGTCGGCTGGAAGAAGTGTTCTTCCGGATCACGCGGGTCGTCCTGGGCGACGGCCGTTCCGGCCAGCATGAACGCGAGGGTGAGCAGCAGGGCCGTGATGAGTCGATGGTGTAGCGGCGTGCGTGTCATGTGGCCTCCGTTCACTGGGGTCGTGTCTTGTCCTTATGACGCCGGGGAGGGTGGAGAAATTCCGTTTCTCGAGCAAGGGAACGGCGAGCAGGGTGCGCGCTCGATCGACACTTGCACCCGCGGCGTGGTCCAATGACGTCCTGTCCGCTGACACCCTCCTCACGATGCGCAATCCGCTTTTTCCGCTGCTGGTCTTTCTCGGTTTCATCCTGCTCGAGATCTTCGGGTTCGCCTGGGTCGGAGAAGCCGTCGGTGCGCTTGCCACGGTGGCGCTGGTGGTGGCGACCGCGGCCGGCGGGATCGTGCTGTTCCGGGTGCAGGGTTTCTACCACTGGCGGCGGCTGCAGCAGAGCCTGGCGCGCGGCGAGGTCCCTGCGCGCGGCCTGCTGGAGGGCTGGCTGCTGATGGCGGCCGCGGTGCTCCTGCTGGTCCCGGGGTTCTTCTCCGATGCGGCCGGCGCGGTGCTGCTGGTGCCACCACTGCGCCGGTTGATTGCCGCGGGCATCCTGCGCCGCGGTCTGGTGCGGGCGCGGAGCGGCCCGTTCCAGGGGCCCGGCCATGATGCCGGCGGCCCGATCGAGGGCGAGTTCCGCCGGCACGATGACGAGGCCGGCGGCCGCGACGTGCTCGACCACGATTCCGGCGACGACGATCGGCGTCGCTGAGGGGAACCCCCGGCCCCTCCCGGACGCGTTTCCGTGCTCTTGACTCGTGTTCGTTCGCCCCTATGATTAGCACTCGTTGCGGGTGGCTGCTAACAGGGCATCCATCCGGTTCCCTCAGACCCCTGTTATGAACAGACAGAAAGGAGTTTCCACCATGAATCTGCGGCCTTTGCACGATCGCGTGATTGTGAAGCGCATGGAAGAAGAACGCACCACGCCCGGCGGCATCGTGATCCCGGATTCGGCGGCCGAAAAGCCGATCCGCGGTGAAGTCGTGGCCGTGGGCAACGGCAAGATCCTGGAGAACGGCGAGAAGCGCGCGCTGGACATCAAGGCCGGCGACAAGGTGCTGTTCGGCAAGTACTCCGGCACCGAGGTCAAGGTCGACGGCGAAGAAGTCCTGGTGATGCGCGAAGACGACATCATGGCCGTCATCGAGGGCTGAGCCCGCATTCGCGTCACGTAGTTTTATTCAATTTCAGGAGCAGAATCCGACATGAGTGCAAAAGAAGTCCGCTTTGGCAACGATGCCCGTACCCGCATGGCCAAGGGTGTGAACACCCTCGCCAACGCCGTGAAGGTCACCCTCGGTCCGAAGGGCCGCAACGTGGTGCTCGACAAGGCCTTTGGCGCCCCGACCGTGACCAAGGACGGCGTGTCCGTGGCCAAGGAAATCGAGCTGGAAGACAAGTTCGAGAACATGGGCGCCCAGCTGGTCAAGGAAGTCTCCTCGCAGACCTCCGACAGCGCCGGTGACGGCACCACCACCGCGACCGTGCTGGCCCAGTCCATCGTGCACGAAGGCATGAAGGCCGTGACCGCCGGCATGAACCCGATGGACCTCAAGCGTGGCATCGAGAAGGCCGTGACCTCCGCCACCGAAGAGCTGAAGAACCTGTCCAAGCCGTGCACCGAGCACAAGGCCGTGGCCCAGGTCGGCTCCATCTCCGCCAACTCGGATACCGCCGTGGGCGAGATCATCGCCGACGCGATGGACAAGGTCGGCAAGGAAGGCGTGATCACGGTCGAGGAAGGCTCCTCGCTGGAGAACGAACTGGACGTGGTCGAAGGCATGCAGTTCGACCGCGGCTACCTCTCGCCGTACTTCGTCAACAACCAGCAGAGCATGAGCGCCGAACTGGATGACGCCTACATCCTGCTGGTGGACAAGAAGATCTCCAACATCCGCGAACTGCTGCCGGTGCTGGAAGGCGTCGCCCAGAACAGCAAGCCGCTGCTGATCATCGCCGAGGACATCGAAGGCGAGGCCCTGGCCACGCTGGTGGTCAACGCCATGCGCGGCATCGTCAAGGTCGCCGCCGTGAAGGCCCCGGGCTTCGGTGATCGCCGCAAGGCCATGCTGCAGGACATCGCCGTGCTGACCGGCGGCCAGGTGATCTCCGAAGAGGTCGGCCTGTCGCTGGAGAAGGCCACGGTGGAAGATCTGGGCCGCGCCAAGAAGGTGCAGGTGTCCAAGGAAAACACCACCATCATCGACGGCATGGGCAACAACGACGACATTCAGGGTCGTGTCGCCCAGATCCGCAAGCAGATCGAGGAAGCCACCTCCGACTACGACAAGGAAAAGCTGCAGGAACGCGTGGCCAAGCTGGCCGGCGGTGTTGCGGTGATCAAGGTCGGCGCGGCCACCGAGGTCGAGATGAAGGAGAAGAAGGCGCGCGTCGAGGACGCCCTGCACGCCACGCGTGCGGCGGTCGAGGAAGGCGTGGTGCCCGGCGGTGGTACCGCCCTGCTGCGGGCCTGCAATGCCATCCGCGACCTCAAGACCGACAACGAGGAGCAGAACGCCGGTATCAACATCGCCCGCCGCGCGATGGAAGAGCCGCTGCGCCAGATCGTCTACAACACCGGTGACGAGCCGTCCGTGGTCCTCAACCAGGTGCTGGAAGGCGAGGGCAACTACGGCTACAACGCCGCAACCGGCGACTTCGGCGACATGATCGACATGGGCATCCTGGATCCGACCAAGGTGACCCGTTCGGCGCTGCAGAACGCGGCATCGGTCGCGGCCCTGATCATCACCACCGAGGCGATGGTGGCCGATCTGCCGAAGAGCGACGACAACGCCGGCGGTGGCGGCGGTGACGACATGGGCGCCATGGGCGGCATGGGCGGCATGGGAGGCATGGGTGGCATGATGTAATGCCGGCCCGGCTTCACCGGCCAGCCCCCGGGACCCCGCTTCGGCGGGGTCTTTTTGATGGAGTCGACGTCAAAATGTCTCATGTATGGCACAGCGTTGTGACACCGAGACAGAATCCACGTTTGATTGCGTGCAAAACCGTGAATGGTGTGCCACTATCAAGGCGATGTGGAGGGTCCGGGCCGTGAGCCGTCCTTCCGTCCGGATAGGGCCGGGATCGGTGTGCAGGCGTCGCTTCCTGAATTCCCGCAATCCGTCGTCATCGTTTCTCCAAGGAGGCAAAGAATGAATCAGAAGCTTGTCAAGAACCTGCTGGCCGCCTCGGTGGCCTCGCTCATGTTCGGCGCGGCCGGCCAGGCCGTGGCGGGCAGCCACTCCACCCCCGCCGCCAACGTCACCGACTCCTCCGGTGCCGTGGTCATCGACGGTTCCGGCGAGTGCGTGCGCACCTCGAGCTGGGCGCCCGAGTACGTGCGCCATTCGCAGTGCGCCGGCTACATCGAAGAAACCGCCGAAGCGCCCGAGCCGGATCCGGAACCCGCTCCGGCCCCGAGCCCCGAGCCGGAATTCGAAACCACGACCCTGAGCGCCGAAGTGCTGTTCGAATTCGACAGCGCCGAGCTGCGTTCCGAAGGCCGTGCCGAGCTGCGTGACCTGGTGGCCGACCTGACCGCCGACGGTGCCTCCTACACCTCCGTGCTGGTCGAGGGTCACACCTGCACGATCGGTCCGGCGGACTACAACCAGGGCCTGTCCGAGCGTCGCGCGCAGAGCGTGGCGGACTTCCTCGCTTCCGAGGGCATCCGCGAGAGCGACATCGAGTCCATGGGGCATGGCGAAGACCGTCCCACCGCGGACAACTCCACCCGTGAAGGCCGCGAGGCCAACCGTCGCGTGGAAGTGACCTCCGACGTGGAGCGCCGGGTCGACTGATCGACCCCGCTCCGGATCGGAGTGCCGGACCCCCGGCCGCTTTCGCGGTCGGGGGTTTTTTTGTGTACGCTCCCGGAAAATCGCGATGACCGCCGAGCGCGCGTCGTCCGCTGCCGCGACAGGGAGGGTCATGCCAAGCGCATTCCGCCGGGGTCCGAATTCGCGCCGTACCATCTGCTTCCGGTCGGTCGCGGCTTTCTTTGCGCTCGCCTGGCTGCTGGCCGGGCTGCTGCTGTCGGCCGTCCCCGCGCACGCTGCGGACGAGCCGTGGCGGGTGGCCGTGGCCGAGACGGGCTGGCCCCCGTTCGAGTATCTCGACCATCGGGGCGAGTGGTCCGGGCTGACCTCGGATTACCTGCGCCTGATCGCCGAGCGCCAGGGTCGTGAGCTGGAGACCGTGGTGGTCCCGGACTGGGACGCGGTCCTGGAGGCGATGGAGACCGGAGACGCGGACGTCGCGGGCTCCTTCGCGCGGGTCGAGGGCCGCGCCGAAGCGCTGAACTACACCGAAAGCTATGTCGACAATCCCGTCGTTCTGGTCACCCGGCGGGACACGGAGGACCTGCGCCGTCTGGAGGACCTCGCGGGCCGCAGCCTCGCGGTCGAACGCGGTCACGCCCTGGATCAGCTGATCCCCGACGCCCATCCGCAGATCGATCTGCAGCGTTTTGCGGACGCCGAGACCGCGCTGCGGGCCGTGGCGACCGGCGAGGTGGAGGCATGGGCCGGCAGCCTGCTGGTGATGGCCTGGGTCGCGGAACGCCATGGCCTCGCCAACCTGCAGGTGCGCGGGCCACTGCCCTTTGCCACCGGCTCCCTGCGTTTCGTGACCGGCCCGGAGGATGCGGCGCTGCGGGATACGCTCGACCGGGAACTGGAGGCGATGGATGATCCCACCCACGCCGAGCTTCGGCGTCCGTGGATGGCGGACGCAGTGACGGCCTGGGGCACCGGACGGCTGGTCGAGCTGACCGACGAGGAGCGCGCCTGGCTGGGCGAGCACGGCGCAATCCGCTACGCCGCCACCCCGGACTGGCCGCCGTTCGACGACCTCGGCCCCGAGGGCCAGCATCGGGGGATCAGCGCGGACTTCCTCCGGCACGTGGCGGAACGCACCGGGCTGGTCTTCGAGCATGTCCCGGTGGACTCCTGGAGCGAGGCCGTGCGCCTGTTCCGGGACGGCGAGGTCGATCTGCTGACCAGCGTGCAGCAAACCCCGGAACGCGATGAATTCATGGACTTCACCCGTCCCTATCTGGAGATCCCGCTGGCGCTGGTGACCACGGTGGACGGCCCGTCCGTCGGCTTACTGTCGGATCTGGCGGGTCGGCGGGTCGCGGTGCTGGCCGATTCGGGGATGCTGGCCGATCTGCGGCGTGAGCAGCCGGACGCGGAGATTGTCGAGCGCCCCTCCACCGATGCGGTGCTGCGGGCGGTGGCCGATGGCGACGCCGAGGTCGCCCTGGACAACCTGCTGGTCGTAGCGGGGCCGGTGAGGGCGCGCTACGCCGGACTGCTGGAGGTCGCTTCCACGGTCGAGGGCGCGGACGAGCGCCTGCGCCTCGCGGTGCAGCCCGGCGAGGGCCGCCTGCGCGAGATCCTCGACCGGGGCCTGGACAGCGTGACCCCGGCCGAGGCGGCGGCGATCCAGCAGCGCTGGACCACGATCACCATCGAGGAGGACATCGACTGGGGGCGGGCCCTGCGGCTGGCCGCCCTGGTCGCCGGGGTCGCCCTGGTGATCCTTGCCATCGTGCTGTATTTCAATCGTCGCCTGCGCCGGGCCTATGCCGATCTGGAGGCCGCCCAGGCGCAGCTGGTCGAATCGGAGAAGATGGCGGCACTGGGTTCTCTGGTGGCGGGGGTGGCACACGAGATCAACACCCCGCTGGGCGTGGCGATGACCACGGATTCGCAGCTCAAGTCGGATCTGGATACGTTGCAGCGCCGCTACTCCGCGGGCGAGATGACCCGTTCCGATCTGGAGCGGCTGCTGGAACGCGCGCGTGAAGGCCACGACATCGTGGCATGGAACCTCGAGCGGGCGGCCGGTCTGGTGCGCGACTTCAAGCAGGTGGCGGTGGACCGCCAGCGCGACGAACGGCGCGAATTCGAGCTGCGCGGTTTTGTCGACGAGGTGCTGCACGGGCTGTCGCCGCGCCTGTCACGCGCCGGGATCGAGGTGGCGAACGCGATTCCGGAAGGCGTGATCCTTGATTCCTGGCCGGGGTCCCTGTCGCAGATCCTGACCAACCTGCTGATCAACGTCGAGGAGCATGCCTGTCCCGAGGGCTGCCGGGTATGGCTGCGTGGCCGGGTGCTGGACAATGATTGGGTGGAGATCGAGTGCGCCGACGAGGGACAGGGCATGGACGCCGCGACGCGTTCCCGGGTGTTCGAACCCTTCTTCACGACCCGCCGCTCACAGGGCGGCAGCGGGCTCGGTCTGCACATCGTCTGGAACCAGGTGACCGGGCGCCTGGGCGGCAGCGTGCGAGTGGAGAGCGAGCCGGGTCAGGGCGCCCGCTTCATCCTGCGTCTCCCCCGGCGGGGCGGGCCTGCCACGAACTGAATTCGTCGGCCGGCAGGGCCGGGGCCCACAGAAAGCCCTGCCCCTCGTCGCAGCCCATGCTCAGCAGCAGGTCGCGCTGCGCCGGGGTCTCCACCCCTTCGGCGATCACCCGCATGCCCAGATGATGCCCCAGTTCGATGATCGCGCGGGTGATGCTGCGCGCGTCCTCGCTGGTCTCCAGCGGGGTGATGAAGGCGCGGTCGATCTTCAGGCGGTCGGGACGCACGCGCCGCAGATAGGCCAGGGACGAGTAGCCGGTGCCGAAGTCGTCGATCGCCAGCTCCAGGCCCAGCTCGCGCAGGGCGTCCAGGCTCGCCATGCTGGAGTCCACGTCTTCCATCAGCACGGTTTCGGTGATCTCCATCTCCAGCGGGGCTTCCAGCGGCTCGTGGCGGCGCAGCAGCCGGCGCAGGCGGGCGGGAAACTCCTCGTCCGCCAGCTGCATCGCGGACAGGTTGACGCTCAGCCGGCAAGGGCGGTCGTAGCGACGGGCCAGCGCACGCTGGTATTCCAGCGCGAGTTCCAGCACCCGTTCCCCGATCGGCCGGATCAGACCGGAGGATTCCGCGATCGGGATGAACTCCGCAGGTGACACCAGTTCGCCCTGGCGACGCCAGCGCAGCAGGACCTCCGCACCCACGGTCTCGCCTGTGGCCAGGTCGATCTGGGGCTGGAACCACGGCATGAGTTCGTCGCGTTCCACCGCGCCCCGCAGGTCCTGGAGCAGGTTCAGGCGACGTGCCAGCCCCTCGTCGATGGCACGCGAATAGGCCGCGATCTCGCCCGGGTGGTCGCGCCGCGCCAGGCCCAGGGCCACGTCGGCGTTGCGCAGCAGGGTCTCGGCGTCAGTGCCGTCCTCGGGGTAGCGGGTGAGTCCGGCACTGATCTCCAGGCGCAGCGGGGTGTCGACGATGTCGAAGGGATCGGCGGTCGCCTGGAACAGGCGTTCCGGCGGGGTGTCCGCCGGCAGCAGCAGGACGAAGGTGTCGCCGCTGATGCGACCGGCGGCATGGGCCTCGGGGAAATGCTCGACCAGCCGCTGCCCCAGGGCCACCAGCAGACGATCCCCCGCGGCGCGCCCCAGGACCGAGTTGAACTCGCGAAAGCGC
Source organism: Thioalkalivibrio sp. ALE19 (assembly GCF_000428605.1). Lineage (NCBI taxonomy): Bacteria > Pseudomonadati > Pseudomonadota > Gammaproteobacteria > Chromatiales > Ectothiorhodospiraceae > Thioalkalivibrio > Thioalkalivibrio sp. ALE19. The sequence continues at coordinate 140,712 of NZ_AUAG01000001.1, read as the reverse complement.
ACGATGTTGACCATCGCGATCTGCAGGTTCAGCGATTCTGCCGGCGTCGCGCTGCGCTGGATCAGCGCATCCAGCTGCTGGGCAAACAGCGCACGGTTGCCAAGCCCTGTCAGGGTGTCGAAAAAGGCCAGCTGGCGGGTGCGCTCGTACAGTGACAGGTTGTCCAGCGCCACCCCCAGATTCATGCCGAAGACCTGCAGCAGCTGGCGCTCGACCGATTCCAGTGGCCGCCCCACATGCAGCCAGATCACCGCCGGTGCCTCGTCTTCGCCCGAGCCGATATGCACGAACAGATCCCCGTTGCCGTCATCGCCCATGCCGCGTTCGAGGCTGCGGCGAATTGCCGACACGGGCATGCCCGACCCCTGGCTGTCCAGCGCCTCGCCCGGAGCGGCGTCGATGCCGGCGACCGCCAGCAGTCGTGGGGGATCGGTTCCCTCGATCACCGCGCCGTGCGGCGCGACATCCAGCGCCCGGGCCAGCTGCTGCAGCATGTTTTCGGCAAAGCGACGCCGTTCACGGTCGCGCAGCAGCAGGGGCACGGTATCGACGATGAAGCGCAGGCCTTCCTCGCTGCGGTGCACGATCATCAGGTCACGATAGGCGCGCAGGGCCGCCAGCGTGGTGGCGTACAGCCGCTCCGCGCTGAGCTCGGTCTTTACCCGGTAGTCGTTGATGTCGTAATCCGCGATGACCTGGTACTCGGGGGCCAGCCCCGGGTAGCCGGTGCGCAGCACGATGCGCACGTCGCGGTTGCCGATCTCCTCGCGGATGCCCCGCACCAGTTCCAGTCCGGCGTGGTCGTCCTCCATGACCACGTCGAGGAAGACCAGCGCGATGTCGTCCTGCTGCTGGAGCACGCGCCGCCCTTCGGCGGCTGAGTAGGCGCTGAGGAACTCGAGCGGGCGTCCCTGAAAACGGACGTCGCCCAGGGCGAACCGGGTCGCGCGGTGTACCTCGGGCTCGTCGTCGATGATCAGCACCCGCCAGGCGCGTTCTTCGGTGGCGGCGGCGGGCGGATCCTCGTCGCGAAACAGCGGCGGTTCGGTGGAATCCGGCAAGGGGCCCTCCGGCATGTCGGGGCAACTCCCGCAATTATCGCACGGGATATCTCGGCGTAACAGGTGCATGGCCCGCAGCCCCGGTCCGGGGCGGGGTCAGCGCTCGTGACGGTAGATCAGGTCGATCGCCTGGCCCTCGCTGCCCGAGGAGGTCTCCACGCTCAGCGAACGGGTCAGTTCATAGCGCAGCAGCACCCGCGAGGTGTTGTCGAACAGCCCGACCGTGTAGCGCAGCAGCAGTCGCGGCGACAGGTAGAGCCCCAGGGTCAGCGCGCTCTGGTCGAGGCCGGCCTCGGTGTCCAGCTCCACCTCGTCCAGGCCCAGCTCGGTGCCGATGCGCTGGGTGATCATCGCCCCCTGTTCCAGGCCCCAGCCGGCGGCGGCCGCGGCCAGCATGTTGCCGTCGGATTCCGATGCCCCGGACAGCGGCCGGCCGGTCAGCAGGTAGGACAGGGCCTCGGTCTCGTCCATCGGCGGCTCGGAGAAGATCCGGCTGCGCAGGGCCTCCGGGGTGCCGCCGATCTCCAGGCCCACGGTCACGTTGTATTCGGGCACCCGGCGTACCGCGCGCAGGTCGAGATCGGGCGCCTCCGGCGGTCCCTGGAACAGCAGGATGCCGCGGTCGATCTGCAGGTCCTGGCCGTAGGAGGTGTATTCGCCCTCGGGGATGCGGATCTCGCCGAACATCTGCGTCGGGCGCCCGGTGACCTGTTCCACGTCCACTTCGCCGGCAAAGCGGGCCGTCAGGCCAAAGCCGTCGAAACGTACGTCATCGCCCAGATGCAGGCGCACGCGGATATCGATGGGGAGCGCCGCCGGACGCTCCTCTTCCTCACCGACAATGACCTGATCGCCCGATACCCGCACCGCGCCCGGCGGCAGGTCGGGCGGGCGCAGGCGCGCCCACGGCACGCTGATACCGCCACGGATCGCCAGGCCCTCGTCCGGGCGAAAGCGGATGCGCAGGGCCGGTTCGATCAGGGCCTCCGCATCGGCACGGTTGACCGCGAGGAAGTCTTCCCCGTCGACCCGCAGCAGGACCTGCGGGCCGTCCTCGCCGAGATCGGCACGGCCGTCCAGGTCGATCCGGCCCTCGCCGGACTCCAGGGCCCCGCTGATCGTCATCTCGCGCGCGGACAGCACATCGGCGCGCAGCTCCGGGATCGCCACGTCGATGCCCGCCTCGGGGATCGTGACCCCGCCGTCGTGGAAGCGCAGCCCGCCCTCCACCAGCGGGTCCTGCAGCGGCCCGTCCAGCTCCAGCGCCAGCTCGAACGCGCCGCGCAGGTTCTCGATCTCCGGGCTGGTGGCTGCGAGCCAGGCAAGATCCTCCAGCCGCGCCTCCAGGTCGCCCTGAATGCGCGTCACCCCGTCTTCCTCGCGCAGGGCGATATCGGCCCGGGCCATGCCGTTGTCGAGGAAGTCCATGCGCAGCTCGGCATCCACGTCGCGGTCGCGCACCCGGGCCGTCAGCCGGGTGTCCCGCCACGGGACCTCCTGCAGGAGGTCGTCCCCGTCGCGTACCTGCAAAACGCCATCGCTCGGGGTAACCGCGAGATCCGCATCCATCCGGCCGTCGGCATCCAGACGCCCGTCGGCCTGCGCATCCACGGTGCCCTGCAGCGCCAGTTCCGGGGGCAGCAGCGGTTCCAGCCAGGCCAGGTCGATGGCTCCCAGGCGGGCGGCGAAGCTCGCCTCCCCGGAGGGGTCCAGGCGGCCTTCGGCGCAGATCTCGCCGCCGTCGCGTTGCAGGCACAGCCGTTCCAGGCGAGCCGACTCGGGACCGCCTTCCACCGCCACCGGCTCCGCCAGGGACCAGCGGCCGGCGAGCGGCTGGTCGAGTGCGAGCTGCTCGATGCGGCCGCTCCAGTGCAGCGCCTCGGTGTCCAGCCCGCCGCCCAGTCCCAGTTCCAGCCGCCCGAATTCGGGGGTATCCACGTCGAGCCGTGCCCGGTGGTCGCCGGCCGTGCCGTTGGCGGTCAGCTGCAGATGCCCCACCTGGCGCACGCCGTCGGTCTCGATGCCGCGCAGGCGCAGATCGAGTTCCGCCGGGGCGGTCTCGGCCAGACCCGCGTCCGCGTCCAGTTCGAGGTTCTCCACGGCAAACCCATCGAAACGCAGGTCTTCGCCCCGGCCTCGGGTGGTGACACGCGGGGCTTCGAGATCGCCGCGGACACGGGCGTTCAGGTTCAGCACGCCGCCGAGGCCCGGCATCAGGGCGTCGAGTTCAGGGGCGTTGACGACGATGTCGAGATCCAGCGAGTCGGCCGCGCGTCCGTCGATGTTCAGCCGGTTCGCTCCCAGCCCCAGGATCAGCTCGTGGATTTCCAGGGTCTCGTCCGCCAGATGCAGTCGGCCCTGCCCCGAAACGGGTTGGTCGCGCAGGGTCCCGTCGAGGCGCCGGATACGGGCCTCGACACGGGGCCCGGTCTCCGGGTCCAGATGCCCGGAGGTGTCCACATCCAGCGCCAGGCGGCCGGCGAACTCGGGGGCGGCCAGTCCCGGATCGAGATCCCGGGCTTGCAGGTCCAGTGCCCAGTCCAGCCCTTCGGCGTAGCCGACTTCGCCGCTCAGGGCGAGTCGGGCCCCGGGATCGCTGTGCAGGTTCAGCGCCCGGATTCGGGCGCGGCTGGCGTCGAGGTCGATGCGGCCGTCGCCGAGTACCCCTATGCCCCGCGCGGTGGCATCCAGCGCCGCGATCTCGAGCCTGGCGTCGAAGTCGGCTTCGGCCGGGTTCAGTGCACCGTCCAGCGCCAGCCTCAGTTGTTCGAGGCGGGCGTCGGCCCCGGCCCGAAAGGCGGAGGCGTCGACGTCTTCCAGCTCGAGTTGCAGGTCGAATGGCCAGCGGGTGTCGGGGTCGTCGGCGGCGGCCTGGAGCCCTTCGAGATGACCCTGCAGCGTCAGGCGGGCATCGCCCAGCGTGAAACGTCCCCGCTCGAAGCGGGCCCGGCCTTCGGCCAGCTGCAGGTCGAGTTCGCCGGACAGTGGCTGGTCTTCGAAATGGCCGTCCAGTTCGGTGAGGGTGACCGCGGCCTCCAGCGCGGCCAGCGGGTTCTCCGCCCCCGGTGCCAGGCGTCCCCGGCTGGTTGCGCTCAGGCGCCGGATTCCGGCATCCAGCTCAGGCATGTCGTCCAGTGCCGTTTCCAGCGCCGCGAGGTCGAGCGCGTCGAGGTCCAGACCGAGGTCCCAGGTGAGGTCATCGGCGAACCCCGCGTCGCCCCTGACAGTGAGGTTCCCCGCCGCGGAGCGCAGAGCCAGGGTCTCCAGGCGGGCGGATTCCAGGTCGCCGTGCGCCGCGAGCAGCAGGTCCAGTGCGGGCCAGGGTTTCATGCGCGCGCCGGCGGTCAGATCCAGGTCCCATTCGTCCGGCGTGGCGCTGGCACGCAGCCGGCCGGCATCGATGGCCAGCCGGGTCTCGGGATCCGGCACCAGCTCGAAGGCTTCCCACGCATGCTCCAGCTCCAGCATCGGATCCGCGAGGGCGCGGTGGAGGGTCGCGCGGGTCTCCATCCGCGGGCCGGCCTCGACCACGTGGTCGAGGTGCAGGCTTTGCAGCAGTTCGCCCTCGACCGTCAGCGAGCCCCGGGCGTCGTCACGCTCCAGCAGGTCGCCGGCTGCATCGGGGAGCCGCAGTAACCACCGGCCTCCGGCCTCCAGCGGATAGTCGCCGCGGGCCCGCAGCCGGGCATGCAGGCTCAGTTCGAGTTCCGGTTCCGGCAGGGCCAGGTCCAGGTGGTGGAGGTGGAAGCGGGTGCCGCGCGCGCTCAGTCGCGCCTGCATGCGTGTCATCGCAAACAGTTCCTCGCCGGCGCGCGTGACCCGGAAGTCGGTCAGATGCACCCGGTCGAGGTGGACGCCCAGCAGCGGGATCCGGATGCGGTCGGGCAGTTCCAGGGGCAGGGGGAGTTCCCCGGGTGCGTCCGCCTCGTCATCCGGTGTCTCGGGCAGATCCACCCGCACCCCGCGCGCACCGAGTTCGCCGAGGCGCAGATCGACGGCGAGCAGTCCCGCCGGGTCCAGCGCCACCCGTGCCTCGTCGACCGCGATCGAGGGTCCTTCCGGCAGTTCGAGCGAGAGCCCGCGCACGGCGAACCCCCGGAACAGCGTACCCTCGACTTCCGCGATGCTCAGATCTACCGGGGCGTGGCGTTCGGCCTGTTCGGCCAGCCAGCGTGTCCCGGATTCGCTGGACAGCAGGGCGGCGAGGCCGGCGAGCACGCCGAGCAGCAGGAGGACCAGTATGCCGGTCGCGCGGGCGCCGATGCGCAGCCAGCGGCTCAAAGGTCCGGCCCCATGGAAAAGTGGATGCGAAAATCGTCGTCCGAATCCGGTCCGTGGGCCAGATCGAGACGGATCGGACCCACCGGTGAGCGCCAGCGTACGCCGACACCCGCGCCGTAGACCGTGTCGAAGTCGGAGAAGTCGTCGAAGGCGTTGCCGGCGTCCACGAAGATCGCCGCGCTCCAGTCACCCACCACCGGGATCTCGTATTCGGCACTGCCCACCAGGCGGTGTCGTCCGCCGATGATGTCGCCGTCCTCGTTCTTCGGCCCCAGTTTCTGGTAGCCATAACCGCGGATGGAACCGTCGCCGCCGGCGTAGAAGCGCAGGGAACTGGGCAGTTCCCGCACCGAATCGACCTCGGTGAAGCCGACATCGGCGCGCAGCAGCGCGCGACCCGGTCCCAGACCGCGGATGTAGCGGGCGTTGCCGCGCACCTGGGCGAAGCTGGTGGTGGACAGGAGTTCCTCCGCGGCCCCCTGGACCGTGCCCTCCAGGCGGTAGCCCCGGCGCGGGGTCATCGGGTCGTCGGCCTCGGTCCGGCTGACGCGGTAGGAGGGGATCAGCAGTCGGGAGGTGTCGGTCTGATCGCTGACGGTGTAATCCTCGTATTCGTAGCGCACCATCTCGGTGGTCTGCCAGCCGGACTCGCGCTGCAGTACCCGGCTGGCACCCAGCTGGAAGCGGTCGTATTCCTGGGTGCCGGTGTCCTCGGTCCGCCACGAGGTGAACAGGTTCAGGCGTTCGCGCAGCGGGTCGCGCAGCGGGATCTCGTAGTTGAAGGCCACGCCGGAACGCACGGGCGAGGCCTCCACCTCGCCGGTATAGCGGTGACCGCGGCGGTTGGCGTAGCGGTTTTCCATGCCGAAGCGCGTGCGCGGGCCGATGTCGGTGGAGTAGCCGATGCCGGCCTCGAAGGCCAGGCGGTTGCGCGGCTCCAGTTCAACCATCACCGGTACCCGGCGCTCCTCGGCCTCGTCACGCAGCGGGCGCACGCGCACCGATTCGAAATAGCCGCTGTTGTTGAGATTGCGCTGCAGTTCGATGATCCGCGCGGAGGCATAGGGTTCGCCGGGCTCGAATGGCAGCAGACGCTGCATGAAACGCCCGCGCAGGATGTCCTGCTCGATGCGGATCTCGCCCAGTTGGTAGCGCGGTCCGGTGTCCATGTGCAGCCGGATGGACGCGGTACGCTCTTCGGTGTCCACCTCCAGGCGGCGCATGGTGAGCTCGGCATCGAAATAACCGCGTTCGGCGGCCACCCGGGTGAAGCGCGAACGCAGGGCCTCGTAGCGGTCATGGCGCAGCACGTCGCCGGTGGCGATCTGCGTCTGCATCAGGATGGCCTCGAATGCGGGGTCCATGCGGCCCTCGCCGGTCACCTGCAGGTCCAGCCACTCCACCGTGGTCGGCGGGCCGGGGTCGAAGTCCAGGTTCAGGGTCCAGCAGGGGCCGGAGTCTCGGTCCAGCGACAGTTCCAGCTCCGGATGGTAGTAACCGATGGCGCGCAGGGCGTCGCGGGCGCGGCTTTCGGCGTCGCGCAGCACCCGGCTTTCGCGGAATTCGGGCAGCTCGCAGCGCTGGCGCGCGATGTTGAGGGTCGCCTCGATGTTGTCGCGCTGTTCGGCAGTGCCGCCCTCCAGCGCCAGGCGTGGACGTTCGTCCCCCGCCGCCGGTGCGGCCAGCAGGAGCTGCAGCGCGAGCAGGGCCGCGAGGCAGGGACGGCACAACCGGGCGGGAACGGGGATGGAAGTCATCGATGGCGGGTCACGCGATCACGGGGGAAGGGCCGAATGGGTGTCGACAGGCCTGACGGGTCTCTCTTCCGAGTCCGGACGCGGGCTGCGGGTTCCGCGCTCGCTCGTTTCCTGCGAGGGTCAGCCGCTCGGGCAGTCGACGCCGCTTTCCCGCGAGAATACCACCAGATGGGAGAAATCCAGGCGCAGGCGGACATGCTCCCCGATCACGAAGTTGTCGTGGGACGGTGCCATGCACTGCACGCTGAGGCCGTCGGGCAGGCGCAGGGTGTAGAGGAAATCCGCGCCGCGGAAGGCCTTGTCCAGCACCTCGGTGCGGACCTCCCCGTTCTCGTTGTCGATGGCGATGTCGTCCGGGCGAACCAGCACGTCCACTGCGGTCCCCGGGGGCAGCGCCTCCGACAGCGGGCCCTGCAGGTGGCCCAGGGCGGTGTCGACCTGATTGCCTGGTTCCACCATGCCGGGGATCAGGGTGCCTTCGCCGATGAAATCCGCGACGAAGCGGTTGGCCGGGCGGTGATAGAGGTTGTAGGCGCTGTCCAGCTGGGCGATGCGCCCCTCGTGGATGACGGCGATGCGGTCGGCGAAGGCGAATGCTTCGTTCTGATCGTGGGTCACCAGGACCGCGGTGGTGTTCTCCGCGCGCAGGATTTCGCGCACCTCGCGCGCCAGTTCGCCGCGCAGCTCGACGTCCATGCTGGAAAACGGCTCGTCCAGCAGCAGCAGGCCCGGCCGCGGCGCCAGCGCGCGGGCCAGCGCCACGCGCTGCTGCTGCCCGCCCGACAGGGCGTGCGGGTAACCCGGTTCATAGCCGATCAGGCCGACCAGCCGCAGCAGCTGCCGGACCCGCTCGTCCTGGGCTTCGCGGCTCCAGTGGCGGATGCCGAAGCGCAGGTTGTCGCCCACCGACAGGTGCGGGAACAGGGCAAAATCCTGGAACACCATGCCCACACCGCGTTTTTCCGGGGGCAGGGTGAACCCCGGGTGACTCATGGCCTGACCGTTCAGGCGGACCTCGCCGCGCATCACCGGCTCGAAGCCGGCGATCGCACGCAGCAGGGTGGTCTTGCCGCAGCCGGAGGGGCCCAGCAGGCAGCCGATCTGGCCCTCCGGGAGCTGCAGCGAGGCGTCGTGGACGACCGGCTGCCCGTCGTAGCCGATGTCGACGTGGTCGAGATCCAGAAGCGGCGTATGGGGTACCTGCATCAGCGTTCCTGTGGGTCGTCGGCGCGCGGGTTCGCGGCCGTGCCCGCGGGCATCGCCAGCGGCCGCGAACGCGGGCGGCGGTCGGGGTCGTCGGTGGTGGCCTGCGCGGTTTCGGCGCCCTGGCCGGGGCGCGAGCGCCCGATGGTCATCGACAGGAGGATAACCGGAACCAGCCCCACCAGCACGATGGCGAGGGCGGCGCTGGACGACTCCCGCAGGCGTTCGTCCCCGGCCAGCTCGAAGGCGCGCACCGCCAGGGTGTTGAAATCGAACGGCCGCAGGATCAGCGTGGCCGGCAGTTCCTTGAGGACGTCGACGAACACCAGCAGGAGTGCCGTCAGCAGGGTGCCGCGCATGATCGGCATGTGCACCCGCCACAGGGTCTTGAGCGGATGCAGGCCGAGCGAGCGCGCGGCGTCGTCCATGCTCGGCTGGATCTTGCCCAGTCCGGCCTCGACGGTCTGCAGCGACACCGCGAGGAAGCGCACGGCGTAGGCAAACAGCAGCGCGAACACCGTGCCCGACAGCAGCAGTCCGGTGCTGACGCCGAAGGTCTCGCGCATGAAGCTGTCCAGCGCGTTGTCGAAGGCCGCGAACGGGATCATGATGCCGATGGCGATCACCGTGCCCGGTACCGCGTAGCCCATGCCGGCGATGCGCACCGCCACGCGGGTGATCCGTCCTCCCTCCATGCGCTGGGCGTAGGCCAGCACCAGAGCCAGGGCGACGGCGATGATCGCGGCGGCAGTCGCCAGCCAGAAGGTATTGAACACCAGACCGTAGAACCGCGGATTCATCCACTGATCGGTGGTCTGTACCGCCCACAGGGCCAGCTGCGCCGTCGGGATCAGGAAGCCGAACAGGATGGGCAGCAGGCAGGCCAGAAACGCCCCGGTCGCCTTCCAGCCGCGCAGGCGATAGCGCGGCAGCGTGGAATAACGCCGGCTGGTGTGATGGAAGCGGGCCTTCGCGCGCGACCAGCGCTCCAGCAGGATCAGTATGAAGACAAAGCTCAGCAGCACGGCCGCCAGCTGGGCGGCCGCCGCCGGGTCGCCGAGGCCGTACCAGGTGCGGAAGATGCCGGTGGTAAAGGTGCTGACACCGAAATAGGCCACGGTGCCGTAGTCGGCCAGTACCTCCATCAGTGCCAGGGTCAGCCCGGCGATGATCGCCGGACGGGCCAGGGGCAGTGCGACCCGGCGAAAGCCCTCCCAGGGGCCGGCGCCCAGAGTACGCGAGACCTCCAGCACGCAGACCGACTGTTCCAGGAAGGCCGCCCGGCTGAGCAGGTAGACGTAGGGGTAGAGCACCAGCAGCAGCATGACCATGGCGCCGCCCAACGAGCGGATCTCGGGGAACCAGTACTCACCGTAGCCCAGCCCCGTGAGCTCGCGGATCAGCCCCTGCACCGGCCCGGAAAAGTCGAGCATGCCGGTGTAGGTGTAGGCGATGATGTAGGCGGGCATCGCCAGCGGCAGCATCAGCGCCCACTGGAAGACCGAGCGGCCCGGAAACTCGCACATGCTGATCAGCCAGGCTACCGGCACGCCGATCAGCAGTACGCCGATCCCGACCCCGACCAGCAGCACCAGGGAGTTGGTGACATAGTCGGCCAGCACCGTCTGGCGCAGGTGTTCCCAGACCTCGCCGGCGGGGATGAACACGTGTCCGAAGATCACCAGCACCGGCAGGGCGAGGACCAGCGCGGTGATCACCGCCACCAGCGACCACGGGCTGAGCGGCAGCCGCGGGCGGCGGAAGGCGGGCATGCGGGCCCCGGTGCTGGTGGTGGCTTGGGTCATGGAGTGCAAATAGTAAAGGTTCTTGTTTCGAATTCCATGGGTGACCCCGCAGTCTGCGGGGAGTACGGCCACTGCTGCGCTCCGGGGGGCCACACGCAAGCGCCCCGACCACGGGGTGGCCGGGGCGCTGCGGGGGTCTCCGGGTCAGGCGGGATCAGCGCCAGCCACCCCGGTCGAGGGTGCGCACCGCCTCGGCGTTGTTCTCGCCCAGCAGGTACAGGTCGATGTCGTCGGAGACGAAATCACCGAAGCCGGCGAGGATGTCGCTGGCGGGAACGTCGTCGCGGATCGGGTATTCCTGGTTGGCCTCGGCGTACCACTCCTGGGCGGATTCGGAGGTCAGGTACTCGATCAGCCGCGCCGCGTTCTCCTGGTTGGGCGCGTGGGCGGTGACCCCGGCGCCGGAGATGTTCACGTGCGTGCCGCGGTCGTCCTGATTGGGCCAGAAGACCCCGATCTGCTCGGCCACTTCGCGATCACGCCCTTCGCCTTCCAGCATCATGCCGAGGTAGTAGGTGTTGGCGATGGCGATGTCGCACACGCCGTCGGCCGCCGCGCGGATCTGGTCGCGGTCACCTCCCTGCGGACGCCGGGCCATGTTGGCCACGATGCCGTTGACCCACTGCTGGGCTGCGTCCTCGCCCTCGGTGGCGATCATGGAGGCGACCAGCGACTGGTTGTAGATGTTGTCGGAGGAGCGGATGCAGATCCGGCCTTCCCACTGCTCGTCGGTCAGGGCCTCGTAGGTCGACAGCTCGGACGGGTCGACACGGTCGGTGTGGTACATGATGGGCCGGGCGCGCATGGACAGGCCGAACCACTCGCCATCCGGGTCGCGGTAGCGCTCGGGGACGTTGTTTTCGAGGGTTTCGCTCTCGATCCCCTGGAGTACCCCGGCCGCGTGAGCCTGGTGCAGACGTCCGGCGTCCGTGGTGATGAACACGTCGGCGGGCGAATTGCGGCCTTCCTGCCGCAGCCGCTGGAGTAGAGCGTCGGCACCCCCGGTCACCAGGTTGACCTCGATCCCGGTCTCGTCGGTGAAGTCTTCCAGCAACGGCTGGATGAGCTGTTCCTGGCGTGCGGAATAGAGATTGACCTCACCGGCGTCCGCGGTGGCCGCGTCGTCGGCACCGTTATCGGCGTCGGGGCCACAGCCGGCAAGCGGCAGGGTGATGGCCACCGTGGCGGCGGCACCGATGATCCAGTTCAGGGGGCGGGTATGCATGGCTGTTGTTCCTCGAAACGGGTGGTTCCTGTGATTGATTCGCCATAAAAGCGAGAACGATTGTTATTTGTATTATCTTCCGTGGTCAAGTCCCATCATCCGGATTGTTTGTCGCGGCGGCCCGACCCGGACGTGCACATCGATCGGTGTTTCCCTAATCTGAGACCCATGGACAAGCCACTGCCGCAGACCCCCGCCCCGCTGCCCGCCGCTCTGGAGGACGAGATCCGGCGCCTGTGGGAGGAAATGGAACCGGCAGAAGGCGTAGCGCCGGACTCGCCCCCCGCCGAGCACCGGCCGCTGGCCTTCAGCCATTACCTGGCGCAGACGGTGCGGCGCCATCCGGCCTACCTGGTGGAGGCGCTGGATGCCGAGGGCCGCATACCGGCCTGCACCGACGCGGACTTTCATGCGGCCCTGCAGGCCCGGGTGGACGCCGCGGAGGACGAGGACGGCCTGCGTCGGGCGCTGCGCGAGACGCGCCATCGCGAGCTGCTGCGGATTGGCTGGCGGGATCTGGCCGGCGCGGCGGACCTGGAAGAAGTCATGCACGACCTCAGCCGCCTGGCGGACGGCCTGATCGGTGCGGCGCTGGGATGGCTGGATACGCGTTACCGCGCGCGCCACGGCCAGCCGCGCAGCGCCGAGGACGGATCGCCGCAGTCGCTGGTGGTGCTGGGGCTGGGCAAGCTGGGTGGCGGCGAGCTGAATTTCTCCTCCGACATCGATCTGATCTTTGCCTTCGAGGAGAATGGCGAGACCGACGGCGCGAAGCCGCTGGACAACCCGACCTATTTCCAGCGCCTCGGCCGGGCGCTGATCGCCGCGCTGTCCGAGGTGACCGCGGACGGCTTCTGCTACCGGGTCGACATGCGCCTGCGGCCGTTCGGGGATACCGGCCCCCTGGCGATGCACTTCGACGCGATGGAGGATTACTACCAGGCCCATGGTCGGGAGTGGGAACGCTACGCGCTGATCAAGGCGCGGGTGATCGCCGGGGACGTCGAGGCCGGCGGGCGCCTGATGCGCCGGCTGCGCCCGTTCATCTATCGCCGTTACCTGGATTACGGATCGCTGGCCAACCTGCGCCAGCTCAAGCAGATGATCAACGACGAATCCGCGCGCAAGGGCCGGTTCGAGGACGTGAAGCACGGCGAGGGCGGGATCCGCGAGATCGAGTTCATCGGCCAGGCCTTCCAGTTGATCCGTGGGGGACGCGATCAGGCCCTGCAGCGGCGCGACCTGCTGGGCGTGCTGGCGGTGCTCGGGGAGCGCGAGCTGCTGCCCGATTACGTGGTGGAACAGCTGGAGCGCGGTTATCGTTTTCTGCGGCGGGTGGAGAACCGCCTGCAGATGCTCAACGACCAGCAGACCCACCGTCTGCCGCGCGAGGGCGATGACCGCGCGCGCCTGGCGCTGGCCATGGGGTTCGAGGACGAGGGCAGTTTCGAGGCCGCGCTGGTACGCGAACAGCACCGGGTCCATGCCCATTTCGATCAGGTCTTCGTTGCCCCGCAGCGGGCCGGCGAAGAAAGCATGGAGGACTCGCCGGAGGCCGATCGCGAACAGCAGATCCAGCGGCTGTGGATGGGCACGCTGAACGAGGACGAGGCCCGTGAGGCGCTGGCCGGACTCGGCTTCAACGATCCCGGGTCGGCCTTCGCCGGCATCAATGATCTGCGCGAAAGCCCCGGGGTGCGGGCGATGAGCACCACCGGGCGTCAGCGTCTCGACCGGCTGATGCCGTTGCTGCTGGGGGCCATCGCCGAGCAGGACGCGCCCGACGATGTCCTGCCGCGGGCGCTGCAGCTGATTCGCACCATCGCGCGGCGCTCGGTGTATCTGTCGCTGCTGGTGGAAAACCCGCTGGCGCTGTCCCAGCTGGTGCGCCTGGTGGGCGCGAGTCCGTGGATCAGCGACCAGCTGACCCATCATCCCCTGCTGCTGGACGAACTGCTGGATCCGCGCGCGCTGTACGCTCCGCCGGACCGCGAGGGCCTGCAGGCGGAACTGGAAGACGAGCTGGCACGCTTCCCGGGGCAGGACCACGAGCAGATGCTGGACCGCCTGCGCCAGTTCAAGCAGGTGCAGACCCTGCGCGTGGCGGCGGCCGACATTACCGGGTTCCTGCCGCTGATGAAGGTCTCGGATCATCTGACCTGGCTGGCGGAGGTGCTGCTGGAACAGGTGCTGCACCTGGCCTGGGAGCACATGGTGCAGCGTTTCGGCGCGCCGCAGTGCGGCGAGGATGCCAGCGCCTGCCGTCCGGCGCGTTTCGCGGTCATCGGCTACGGCAAGCTGGGTGGCTTCGAGCTGGGCTACGGTTCGGATCTCGATGTGGTGTTCCTGCACGACAGCGATGACAGCGCCAGTGCCCGCACCGCCGGGCCGAAGGTGATCGACAACAGCGAGTTCTTTGCCCGGGTCGCCCAGCGGGTGGTGCATCTGCTGGGGGCGTTCACCGCCTCCGGGCGGCTGTACGAAGTAGACACGCGGCTGCGCCCCTCGGGTACGGCCGGTTTGCTGGTTTCCGGGCTGGAGGCGTTCCGTCGCTACCAGGACGAGTCGGCCTGGACTTGGGAACACCAGGCACTGGTGCGGGCGCGTTTCGTCGCCGGGGATCGTCTGCTGGGCGAGGACTTCGCCGCCCTGCGCCGGGAGGTTCTGACCCGTCCGCGCGATGCCGATGCCCTGCGCCGCGAGGTGGTGGAGATGCGCCAGCGCATGTTGACCGAGCACGCGTCGAAACCGGGCGATGGCTTCCACCTCAAGCGCGACCGTGGCGGTATCACCGATATCGAATTCATGGTTCAATACTGGGTTCTGGTTGCCGCGCACGAGTATCCGGCAGTGTGCGAATACCCGGACAAGATCCGCACCCTGGAGGCCCTGGGCGCCAGTGGCGTGATCGACGCCGGGTTCAGCAGCGAACTGGCCGATGCCTACCGCGATCTGCGCAACCGCATCCACCGTTTGACCCTTGCCGGGCGCGACGCCCGCGTGGAACAGCCGGATGCGGAGCTGGAGGCGGTGCGCGCGCGGGTGATGCGTGCCTGGGAGAGCGTATTCGGCGATGCCGATGTTGATGCTGCTTCCCGAGGCTGACCCGACGGAACAACACGAAACCGAGGACGCAAGCGATGTCGATGGCCGACCGGGACGGGGTGATCTGGCTGGATGGCGAGATGGTGCCCTGGCGGGATGCGAAGACCCATGTTCTGACCCACACCCTGCACTACGGGATGGGGGTGTTCGAGGGTGTCCGGGCCTATCCCACCGATCACGGGCCGGCCATCTTTCGTCTCGAGGATCACACGCGGCGCCTGTTCAACTCCGCCAAGATCCTCGGCATGACCCTGCCGTTCACCGCCGAGCGTCTGAACCGTGCACAACAGGCGGCGATCACCGAGAACAATCTCGAGAGCGCCTATCTTCGGCCGATGGCCTTCTTCGGTTCCGAAGGCATGGGCCTGCGCGCCGACAATCTCGAGGTGCACGTGATGGTGGCGGCCTGGAGCTGGGGCAGCTATCTGGGTGATGACGGCATCGAGAACGGCATCCGCATCCGTACGTCGTCGTTCAGCCGGCACCATGTGAACGTGACCATGTGCAAGGCCAAGGCCAACGGCAACTACATGAATTCGATGATGGCCCTGCAGGAGGCGACCCGCTGCGGCTACGACGAGGCCATGCTGCTGGATACCGAGGGCTACGTCGCCGAGGGCAGTGGCGAGAACATCTTCATCATCCGCGACGGGGTGATCTATACCCCGGATCTGACCTCGGCCCTGGACGGCATCACCCGGCGCACGGTGCTCGAGCTGGCGGCCGAGGAGGGCTTCCGCGTGGTGGAGAAGCGCATCACCCGCGACGAGGTCTACATCGCCGACGAGGCCTTCTTTACCGGGACCGCCGCCGAGGTCACCCCGATCCGCGAGGTCGACGACCGGCCGATCGGCTCCGGCAGCCGCGGTCCCATCACGGAATTGCTGCAGTCGCGCTACTTCGACGTGGTCCATGGGCGTGATTCCCGCCATCAGGACTGGCTGACCTACGTCTGATTGATTCACGCGACCCCGACCCGGAGCGAGACCCGAACCATGGTGAATCCCGAAACCGCCAAACATCAGGATCAGTACGAGACCGCCAACGCCGAGACGACCGTACGGGTCACCAGTGCGGACCTTCCGCTGCACTGCCCGGGTCCCAGGGCGGCGCTGTGGGCCTCGCACCCGCGGGTCTACATCCCGATCGACGAGACCGAGGACGGGCGCTACCAGTGTCCCTATTGCGGCACGATCTACATCCTCGAAGACGCCGCCGACTGATTTCGCGCCCCGGGGCTGTCGCTCGACAGAACCCCGGCGCGAGCGCATGACCATGACCCTGCCCCCCCTGGATCAGGCCCGCGTGCTGGTCGCCGGCGATCTGATGCTGGATCGCTACTGGCACGGCGCGACCGACCGCATCTCGCCGGAGGCGCCGGTGCCCGTGGTGCACGTGCGCGACATCGAGCAGCGTCCGGGCGGGGCCGGTAACGTCGCCCTGAACCTGGCCGCGCTGGGCGGTCGTCCCGACCTGGTGGGGGTGACCGGGGACGACACGGCCGCGTCCGATCTGTCCGCATTGCTGGAGGAGGCGGGCGTTCGCTGCCACTTCCGGCGCCGGTCGGGGGCCGCGACCATCACCAAGCTGCGGGTCATCAGTCGTCATCAGCAGCTGATCCGGCTGGATTTCGAGGACGGTTTCCCCGGCGCCACGGCCGGTGACCTGATGGCGGATTTCGAACCGTTGCTGAGCGACTGCCAGGTGGTGGTGCTGTCCGACTACGCCAAGGGGGCGCTGCGCGACCCGCAGCCGCTGATCCGCGCGGCACGGGCCGCCGGCCGCCCGGTGCTGGTGGATCCCAAGGGCACCGATTTCTCCGCCTATCGCGGCGCGAGCCTGGTGACGCCCAATCTCGCGGAACTGGAGGCCGTGGCCGGCCCTTGTCCGGACACGGTGGCGCTGGAGCGCGCGGCCACCGGTCTGCTTCGCGAGCATGGCATCGAGGCGTTGCTGGTGACGCGCGGCGCGGAAGGCATGACCCTGTTCCGTCCCGACCGGCCGCCGGTGCATCAGCCGGCGCGCGCCCGCGAGGTGTTCGACGTGACCGGTGCCGGCGACACCGTGATCGCGACCCTGGCGGCCGCAGTGGCGGCCGGGGAGCCGCTGGAGGATGCGATGCATCTGGCCAACCTCGCCGCCGGGATCGTGGTCGGCAAGCTGGGCACCGCGACGGTCTCGCCGGACGAACTGCGCGCGGCGCGGCACGAGCCGGAGGGCGCCGGTCGCGGCGTGCTGTCCCGCGCCGGGCTGATGGCCGCGCTGGAGCGCGCACGGGCTGCCGGTGAGCGCATCGTGATGACCAACGGCTGTTTCGACCTGCTGCATGCCGGGCACGTGGCTTATCTGGAGCAGGCCCGGGCTCGCGGCGACCGGCTGGTGGTGGCGGTCAACGATGACGCCTCGGTGCAGCGCCTGAAGGGCCCCGGACGACCGGTGACCCCGCTGGAGGGCCGCATGGCCGTACTCGCCGGCCTGGCCGCGGTGGACTGGGTGGTGCCGTTTGCCGAGGACACCCCGGCGGCCCTGATCGGCGAGGTGCTGCCCGACGTGCTGGTGAAGGGCGGCGACTACAGGCCGGAAGACATCGCGGGTTATGATGCCGTCACCGCGGCCGGCGGCCGGGTCGAGGTGCTGGGCTTCGTGGACGGCTGTTCGACCAGCGCGGTGATGGAGCGTATCCGACAGGGCGAATCCGACACATGAAAGTACTCTATCTCGTGGGCATGGGCCGCAGCGGCTCGACCCTGCTGGACATCCTGCTGGACGCGCACAGCCAGGTGCGCGCGCTGGGCGGGGTCCGGCGCCTGGCGCATTACGCGCGCAAGCATCCCTGCCCCTGCGGCGCGCCCAGCTTTTGGGCATGCGAGTTCTGGTCGGCGGTCAACGCCCGGCTGGAGGAGCGCCTGGGCTGCAATCTGGAGACCCTGGACGTGCATGCGCGCGACCCGGCCCGTTTCAACGAGCACAACCGCACGCTGTTCGAGGTGGTCTCCGAGGTCAGCGGGGTCCCGTTCGTGACCGACAATTCCAAGTCGGTGCAGCGCCTGCGCCGGCTGATGGCCGCGCCCGACATCGACGTGGTGCCAATCCACGTGCTGCGCGACCCGCGCGGGCGGGCGCAGTCGCTGCGCAAGCGCAAGCAGCAGAACTACCTCCCTACCTTCTCCTATTCCCACCGTTCGCTGCGGCTGTACCACCTGCTGCGCAACGAGCCGCACATCATGGTGAACTACGAGAAGCTGGCCTACGACCCCGAGGACCAGCTGCCGAAGCTGATGGAGCGCCTGGGGCTGGAGTTCGAGCGCCCGCAGCTGGATTCCTGGGCGGAGATGGCGCATCACAACATCGGTTCGGCGGATGTCTTTCGCAAGACCGAGGGCAGTGTGATCTGGCCGGACGATGCCTGGAAGCAGGTGATCCCGCCGTACATGCAGCGCATCCAGAACGTGATCGCCTGGCCCGGTCGGGTCGCCAACGACGCCAAGGAGCGTCGCTGGGGGCTGGACTGACGCCGGGCGAGTGGCGGATCAGCGCCGCTCGCTGACCTGCAGCAGCCACTCCCGGTCGCGCTGCGCGGCGCGCAGAAGACCGCGCGCCCCCGGCCGGGCAAAGGCCAGCGGCAGCGGATCGAGGATCCACAACGCATGGCCGTCGCTGCCCAGCATGCGCGGGTCCCGCCCGCGGAACCGGATCCCGTAGTCTCGCAGACCCGCCCAAAGTGTCTCGGCCGCTTCCGGACCGGGCGGAGGGCCGCCGTCCGTCAGCGGGTGCATGTCCGCGATTGCTTCCTGGACCAGCCAGATCATGCCGCGATCCGCGGCGACCACGGCCACCGGCCGTGGCGCCGCCAGCCCCAGCCGCCGGAGGGTGAGCGCATGGCTCCAGACCCGACGCGCGGTCCGGCGGGTGAGGGCCGGGCGCAGCAGGGCGGGCAGGGTCTGCCAGGGTGCATCAATCCGCCGGGCGCAGAGTTCGGGCGTGTCCGATGAGGCGACGGTCTCCGGCAGCTCGCCGGTCGCGTACAGGTGGCGGGCGATCTCGCCGGCCTGCTCGCGCGTGAGGCTGCGCCGGTCGTGGATGATCCCGAGGTCGTCGCTGCGAAAGCGCGGGTAGTGTTTCCAGCCGCGTGCCGCGCGGTGCGCAACGCGGCGGGCATGGCGCACGCGGGCGTGGCGCAGTACCCGCAGGAAACGTTCCAGTTCGGCCTCGCTCGCGTCCCAGCCGCGCAGCTCGTGGTAGCGCCGGAAGCCCTCGCGGATGCGCGCCTCGGGCACGCGGGTCTTTGAGGCGTACAGCCGCTGGAGGTGGCGCAGGGCGGGCCCGCGGGCCAGCGCCCCGGCGCGGCGCCGGACCCGGTCCCCGTCGATCGCGTACAGCTTTCCGCCGTGGGGGATGAAGTTCAGCCAGTTGAGATCGTTCTGCACGATACCGGCGCGGTGGTGTTCGGCCAGGGTGGTCAGCAGCCGGGCATGGGCCTCGTGCCCGGGATCACCGCCGGGCGGTGGCCAGGGGGTATCCGCCTCGACCAGGTCCAGCACCAGTAGCCACGCGCGGTATTGCGGGCAGTAGCCGGCATGGTGCACCGCCGGCGCCGGCACGCCGGCCGCCTCCAGCCGGCGCGCCCCGCGCGTGCCACGGTGCCATTCGGCCCACTGGGCGATGCGCCCGAGATAGAACTTGGCGACTACCGCCCGATCGTCGGGCAACCGGGCGCGAAAGATCCGTCGCTTGCCCGGGTACTCGTGGAGGCAGTCCTCCAGCGCGAGGGTCCCGAGGCCCGGGATCTCCGGGCGGTCACCGGTTTGCGGAAGTCGGGGCATCGAATTCGTAGCCCAGCAGTTCCAGGTCGCGGCGGTAATGCTGCGCCACCATCTCCGCCAGGGTGTCGTCGTAGTAGCTGCGATAGTCGTCGCGTTCGCTGGCGCGGCGCAGATGCGGGAGTTCGGGCGTCGGGATCCCGATGCGCTGACAGATCGTGGCGAAATCCTCGTGCAGGTTCTCGTAGCGGCCGATGAAATCCACGATCACGCGTCCCTGCAGATCGACGATGTACTCGTGCTGCAGCTCCGCCGAGGTGTCCAGCATGTAGTCATACGGCCGTTCGGGGTCGAACTTCAGCCGCAGGAAATCGCCGAAGGTTTTGACCCCTTCCAGGACCTCCGGCTTCTCCCGCCGGATGTGGTGCCAGGAGCTGACCTGCAGATCCCAGGGGTTGCGCACGATCGCGCACTTGAACAGCTCGCGGTAGACCGGCTCCGGCAGCATTTCCTTGGCCGCGATCGCCTTCGCATGGCGCGGGAACTTCAGCCCCAGCTTGTGCCGGGGGCGGGTCAGCTGGCTGACCTGGCTGGCCGCCCACAGCGGGATGCTGTACCAGCCGCCCCAGCGATACGGCCGCAGTGCCGCCCGGATGCTGGTCCCGCCGGTCTTGGCGATGTGCACGAACAGGAAATTCTTGCGATAGGAAATCAGCATGGATCAGGGCTGGCGGGGATCGGTCACGGTATTGTAACCGCGGGTGCGTCAGGAATCCGCGGGATTGCGTCGGGCATTCAGCGAGCCCAGGGCATGCAGCAGGGTCTCGTCGACGTCGCGTTGCGAGGGTTGGCGGCGCAGCCAGTCGCGGTGCACGAACTGGATTTCGCCCACCACCTGCGGGATGCCGACCAGACGGGCGACCGCCAGCCGGTGATTGCCGTTCGCCACCTTGATGAATTCGCCGTCCGGGCCGATGGCCACGCCGATCTCGTCCTTGCCCAGACCGGCGACGTATCCGTTCTCCGCCATGTTGCGGGCGAGGCCGCGGTACCGCTCGAGGTACTTGTCCAGCGAACGCGCGATCTTTTCCTCGGCCTGATCCTCGGTTTTTCCGCGAGCCCGATAGTAGCGATGCAGCGCCTCCACGTGTTCGGAGCGGCTGCGCTCTTCGTCCAGCAGATGCTCCAGAAGGGCGTAGATCGGGTGCTGGTCGAAGGGTTCGGTCCGCCGGTGCCATTGACCCCGGCGGACGCGTCGGGGAAGGAGTAAACCGTCGATGAAGAACCGGGCCTTGGATGCCGGATCGCGCTTGGCGAGGTAGCGCCGGAGTTCCCGGGTGGGCAGGTCGACGAGGACGGGCGGTTTCATGGGGTGTGTGTTTCCGGATTGGTCGTTGGCGCGAGGCCCAGCGTATCCAGATAGGTGCGGGCGCTCCTGGCAATGGTGTAGTCGGCGACGGCCTGTTGCAGCAGCGCCGGTTCGACCGGTGCCTCCAGGCCGCGGGCCATGCCATCGGCCAGCGCGGGGGCGTCGCCCACCGGGACGAGCGGGCCAAGGCGGCCCCCGGCGAGGATCTCGCGCGGACCGCTCGGGCAGTCCGTCGACACTACCGGTGTCCCGAGCGCCATGGCCTCGACCAGGACATTGGGCGATCCCTCGAAGCGGGAGGAAAGCACGAACAGGTTGGCAGCGCGCATAAACGGATACGGATTGGAGCGGAAACCCGCCAGATCGACATGGTCGGCGATACCCAGTTCGCGCGCCAGGCCTTGCAGGCGGTCCCGTTCCGGTCCTTCCCCCAGGATGATGAGCCGGCAGGGTCGCCGGGCATGCAGCAGCGCGAAGGCCCGCAGGAGGGTAGCGAAATCCTTTTGCGGCCGCAGTCGACCCACCGCCAGGATCACCGGTGTTTCGCTCCGTGTGGTGGCTTCCAGCCACGGATGCTTCGCGGCTTCTTCGGCCCTGGCACTCAGGGATGGCGAGATCACCGGGTTGGCGATGACGCGGAAACGCTCCGGGGGGATGCGCCCTATACGGGCGAGGTCGTCGGCCACCGGCTGCGCCACGGCGACGATGGCATCCGCCAGCGGGTACAGTCGCCGGACGGGGCGGTAACGCAGCCATCGCTGCAGGGCGGTCTTGTCGGCCAGCGAGCCGCTGAGGTGCATCCCCATCCGCAGAACGATCCGCGTCGGGACCCGTGCCAGCCGGCGCGCGCGCAGGGCCACGCGGCCGGCGCGATCCTTGGCCGCCAGGAACGCGTCGGGGCGCTGGCGACGCAGGTAGCGGGTGACCGCGGGCAGCGCCAGCAGGGAGGTTCGCGCATCCAGCCGGATCACGTTGACCTCTGCCGGGATATCCTCCACATGGCCGCCGCGGGCCTTCAGCAACAGCAGATCCACCTGCACGCCGGCATCCACGAACCCGCGCAGCAGATGGTTCATCATCTTTTCGACGCCGCCATCCCCGGTGTAGGACACGAGCACGGCCAACCGCGGGGTAGTCATGCCGGTTTCCGTTCCTCGTTGTAGGCCTGAAGCAGGTGCGGCCAGCCGAGGGCGCCGCGTTCGCGGGTCGCCGCCCATTTGTCCAGCGAACGCCGCAGGCGCGTCAGATTGTCCTGAAGCCCACGATGGCAGCCGATCCGGCCCCGGTCCCAGTCGATCAGCCAGGCCTGTCCGTTGTCCTGGATCAGGATGTTGCGGGCGTTGAGATCCGCATGCCAGGCGCCATGGGCGTGGAACCGGGCGATCACCCGGCCGATTGCGTCCCAAAGTTCGGGCGCGTCCTTTCCGTCCCCGATCCATTCATCCAGCGGGTGGCTGTCCGGGATGCGTTCGCTCAGCAGGTCGCCACGATACACCGGCCCGTGGCGGCAGACCCGTGCGGCCCCCGGACGCGGGACCGGCAGACCCAGTTCGTGCAGTTGCGCCAGCAGGCGCCACTCGCGCACCGGCCGGCTGCGTTCCAGCCCGGCCCACAGGTAGGTATCCGTGGCAACCCGGGCCATCAGTCCGCCCCGCCAGTAATGGCGCAGGACCCAGTCGCGCCCCTCGTGATGCAGGAAGTGGGCCGCCCGTCGGCCGCTGCTGCTGCCGGTCCACTGACCTCGTGCCCGCAATGCCTCGGGGTCGAACAGGTCGTTATTGCACTCCCGGAGCATTCCGGGGTCGGACAGGATGTGGCAATGCCCGACACCCGGATGCGTATTCCATTGTCCCGGTGTCCCGGAAAAAGTACGCATTACGATGATTGTCCGGGTGACTCGGGTTTGTTCCTGGTCAGTATCCTCGAGATTGCGAATGCAAAGGGCAGAGCCAGGATCGGACCGTAGAAGTGCTCCATGGTATATCGATGCAGGATTTGGGCATTCATGGCCCAGAAAAACAGCGCCGGCAGGAAGGCCAGGGTGTAGATTCCGATCGCACGAGTGCTCCCCGCCATGCCGAGCATGCGCCACGCGGCTACGGCAAGGATCATCGTGAAGACGGCGATCATGCCGTACCCGACAAGGCCGAAACGGACCAGGATGTCGAGATGGGAGTTGTGGAAGGTGTCGTCGCGATCCTCAAGTTGGGGCGGAATCGGGAATTCTTCCGTCAGGTGGCGCTGGTCGGCGGCACCCCGCCCCACCAGAGGACGCTCGAGGAAACGTTCCCAGGCAAATGCCCAGTAGACGACCCGGACGCCCACGGAATCGCGCTCCAGTTCCTCGATGTTCCCGTGGAAAGGCAGGGCAATCGTCTGCTGTACGGTATCGGCTGTCTGTCCCCAGCGTTCACTGATGTGGTCCCAGCTGAAGGTGGCCAGAGTGCCGGCGGCGAGCAGCATCGCCACCATCGCGCCCAGCAGTGCTCCCCGAATGCGATGGAGGTCTCTGCGATATGCCCAGATACTCAATGCAAGTACCGCAACCAGCGCGATCGCCAGTGTGAGCCAGCCATTACGGCTCTTGGTTGCGATGATCGAGGCGATGAAAAAAGCAAGAAGTGCCAGAGAAATCAGGCTGCCACCGAGCAGAAGGGACCAGCGCGTTCGGGATGGCGCAGACGACAGGGTGGCGAAAAAGAACACGGTGGTGATTACGAGGGCTGTAATGATGGCCGGGAGCTTGATGGCCGAGGACCGGAACCCCAGTTCCATGTTGTACCGGCCGGTGGTCTGGAGGGCTGCCACCAGGTCCGCGGGCGAGATGTGCATTGCCAGATAGATACAGTAACCGGCCAGCAGCAGGGCTACTGTGACCAGACCATGGCGGAGCCAGTTTCCAGTGGCAGCCAGGGCGAGGCCGTAGATCATCACGGGTACGATCGCGGTCTTCATCCAGGTGGTCATCTCGTCCCAGTGTGAGGTGGCGAGATCCGGGCGTTCGAACAGGGCTGCAAATGCCGTCCGCAGGACCACGTAAACGGCAAAAGCGACAGGCAGCCAGATCAGCGGGGATCCTCTCAGGTGTGACCAGTTACGGCGCACGAAAAGGACTCCGAGGATCAGGAGGAGCAGCTGGAAGGCCTGTCCCAGAGAAATGGACAGGGGAGCCACGAACGCACCCGCATAGAGGGCTCCGGCGGCCCAGAGGCTGAGGGCATCCCCGGGCAGGAAGGTTCGGCTGGATGCAGGGGCATGGATGTTCATCATGGATGGGCCGACTTTGCCAAGGGGGGCTCAGAGGGTGGTATTTTGCCAGTGTTTCCCGTGGGGCGCAGGGGGCGTCGCTGGAGCCGGAGGCGGGCCCTGAGCGGTCGGCCGCTGTATCATGGCGGCGGAATTCACGTGTCCTGGAGTCCGGCTCCGGACATATGGGCGGGGACAACATGCCAGATATCGTCCTGTTCGGGATGTTTCGGCCGTGGGGCGGGACCTACCGGCGATTGATGAACCAGATCCACGTCTGGACCAGGGATGGCTGGTCCGTGGAGCTGGTGACCTTTCGCGACGGTGAGATGTTCTATCCGGACGAAATGCCGGAATCGGTGGCCTGCGTTCATCTGGGGACCCGGGGGAAGCTTGCGACAGCGTTCGCCCTGTGGCGGTACATGCGGCGGCGGCGCCCGGCCGTTGTCCTGTCGGTCAATCACATCACCAACGTGATCCTGGCTCAGGCGGGGATGCTGCCGGAAACGGGGGCGAAGCGGTTCCTGAGCGTTCCCAACACGTTTGGTGAATCCGAAAAGCTTGCCGCGGAACCGCGACGGCGGGAACAGAAGTTCCGCCAGATTCGCCGCTGGTACCCGCGTTCTCACGGGGTGATTGCCGTGTCCGACGGGGTGCGCCGGGACCTGGTCGAAAACGTCGGGCTGAAGGGAGTGGACGTACAACGGATCTATAGCGGGTCCGTTGCATCGGGCACCCTGGAGAGGGCCGGGGAGCCGGTGGACCACCCGTGGCTTGCCGAGGATTCCGCGGTGCCGGTGATTATGTCGGCCGGCCGTCTGGTCCCGCAAAAGGACTATCCGACGCTGCTGCGAGCCTTCGCCCGCTTACGCGAACGACGCGAGGCACGTCTGATCATCGTCGGCAAGGGTCGCGAACAGGAGCAGCTGGAAGCGCTCGCCCGTGAGCTGGGCATCGCGGAGCATGTCGATTTCCCCGGGTTTGCCGCCAATCCGTACGCCTGGATGGCCCGGGCCGACGTGTTTGCCCTCTCCTCCCGCTGGGAAGGACTGGTGAACGTGGTCATGGAGGCACTGGGGCTTGGCGTTCCCGTGGTCTCGACGGACTGCCCCAGCGGTCCGAGGGAGATCCTGGCCGACGGACGCTACGGGGTCCTGGTACCGATGAAGGATCCGGAGGCGCTGGCCGAGGGGCTGGATCGCGTTCTGCGGGGCGAGGGGCCTGTTTTTGATCGGGACGAGGCCGTAGATCGGTTCCGTGCGGAAACCGCGGCTGCCGCCTACCTGGACTTTTTCGGACTTCAGCGCCGGCAAACGGGGCAGGCCGCATGAGGATGTCCTGGCGAGGCTGGAGAGAGCAGCGTCGAATGGTCGGACTGTTGCGGGCGCTGGAGCACTGTCTTGTGCCCGGCGAGTGGCGGTTGCAGGGATCGCTGGCGTGGTTGCCTGCAGGGGCGGACGGGAAGCCCGACGCCTATCAGCAGCATCTCCGGGATACCTTGTTGGCCAGTCAGGGCGGGCGGGTTCGTTCTCCGGTCCATGTGACGGTCCGGGCGGAGGGGGGAGAGCCGGGTATGGACACCCTGATCGCTCGAGGCGACTGGACCCTGTTGGTGGAGCGCTCGCGCAACCGGGTCTTGCGGGTCACGCGGGATGCCGAACGCGTGCAGCGCCTGCTGGAAAACGCGCGCTGGCTGTCCTCGGCGTACCGGTGCCCGCAGCTGGAACCGGCGGCGGACCTTCCGCGGCGGTTCGCCGGCGTGAACGAATCCTTCGTGGAGGGCACGCCGATTCGCGAGGCTCCCGAGACGGTTTGGGAAACGGCCTATCGGGATCTGCTGGGGATGTGCAGTGCCCACGCGCGCCGATGGGAGGGCCGGTTTGACCTGGATCCGGTCCGGCAGGAGCTCGATCGCTGGACCTTGCCGCACTGGCTTTCCCGGGCGGTTGAAGGTCACCGGTATCGCTGGGAACCCCTGTTGCAGGGATGCCCGCTGCTTGCGAGTCATGCGGATTGTCACAACGGCAACGTGTTCGTGCTGCCCGATGGTTCGGTAACGCTGATCGATCTGGAACGGGTGCAGTCGGTGCCTTTCTTTTTTGACGCCCTGTCCCTGTTGCGTGGTTCGGCCGCCGTGAATCAGTTTTTGCGACGTGCCTTTCTGGCGGGTCATTTTGATACGGCACTGGCCGAGGTCTGGGCCGCTGCGGGACACAGCTGGGAGCCCGAGGGGCGTGAGGGCGTCTTGCTGGGGATGGCAATGGCCCACGCGTTTCGTCCGCAGTTCGCCCGGGCGTCCTCGCGCAAGCGTCGGGAGAAATTCATCGGGGCCTGCGAAAAGCTGCGCGCCGACTGCGGCTGGGAGTAATCCGTGCTGAGAATCGAATTCATGGGCCCGCCGGGCGTGGGCAAGACGACGGTGGTGCGCCGTCTGCAGGACGATCGAGCTCCCGGCCTGCCCGCGCTGCACGCGCCCCAGTGGCTGCCGCTGTGGGCCGAACACCAGCGCAAGCGACCGAACGCCGTGACCCGGAATCTGGAATCGATCCTGTATGCCCGCAAGGGTCTGCGGCGCTGGATGCGTCCCAGGCTGGAGAAGGAGATGATCCGTCATGCCCTGCGCGCCTTGCGAGACGCACCCGGGCCCTGGCCGGAATTTCTGCGTGGTGCGCTCGGGACCCCGGACCCGGAAATCCCCGAGGCCCTCGCTCTGGAACGCCTCCGGAGTTTTGCGTTCAGCGCGGCGCAGGCGTGGGTGGCGGACAGCCTGCATGGTCAGGGAGCGGTGGTTTTCGACGAGGGCCTGGCGCAGCGGGGAATCAGCCTGGGGCAGGGCATGGATGTGGCTCGAACACGTGAATTCTATCGGCGGATGCCGGCGCCGGCGGCCGTCGTGCGTGTCCGGGCCTCGAGCGCGGAGATTCAGGCCCGGCTTCGGACCCGGAACCCCGATGTGACGCGTTTCAACGCCATGGTGGAACGGGCGTTCGAGATCGGAGAGCTGGCCGGCGAGGCATTGGGGACGCGTGGCATACCGGTGGTCGATATCGACGCCTCCGGTGATGTCGAGTCCGCGGTGCAGGAGACTGCTCGGGCGCTGAAGGGCTTGTCCGTGATGTCAGGCCGGTGAGGAACGATCCGGATCGAAGCTGTAACCAAAGGCATCGAAATCCTCGCGATACAGACGGCGGATACGGTCGATGGACCTTCCGTCATAATATTCCGCGAGCCTTTGAGTCGAATCGGTGCGATGCGGATCCCAGTTGGCGATCTCGGGGTTGTCCCGGACGTCGAAAAGACGGTGCAGCAGTTCCGGAAGGTCTTCATCGATCCGTTCCAGGTGCCCGACATGGTCGAGACGCCGGCGGTCTCGCGGCAGGAGCGCCACCTGCGGGGCCCAGTGTGGGCCGCGATAGAGATCGCCCTGCTCCAGGCGTGCAAGGAAATCCGCAAAACCGGGCGGCTCCTCGTCCGGAGCTGACGAATATTGCCCGGCGCCCAGGTGTTTTCTGGCTGGTGGTCGGCCGCGGACGACCTTGTCGAGGTAGGCTGACAGGGTGCGGTGAAACGGGTTGCGAACAAACGTGAACAGGAAGTAGTGGCGCCAGGCCTCGCGGCTGACGCGGCTACCGACCTCCCTTGGATGGCGGTAGCCGCCGATCTTGTCCCCCCGTTCCCGGATCGCGTCGCGCTGATCCTGCGAAATCCCCGGGTCGTGGTTCAGCAGGGTGTTGCCGACAGTCGAATGACCGGCCTTGGGGATGCGATAGAAGACGAACCGGCTTGATGTCGATATCAGGATGCGCGGATTGACGCGGTGGCGCGCAACCCGGCCGTCGAGACCGGACAGCAGGGGGTTGAACCTTTCGTCGAGAGCGCGGCGCAGGTGCATGGCGGGCAAAATATAGCACAGCAGGCCCGGCCTCCACGTGGCCTGGTTTCCTTAACGGGGGCGACAGCATTGAACTCGCAATTGGTGATTTTTGCACCCTTCAAGGCCTGGGGCGGGATCGAGCGCAAGATGCTGATCCTGAGTCGGGAGTTCCTGCAACTGGGCATCCGGCCCCGGCTTGTGCTGACCCGCGGCGGACAGGTGCCCTACCCGGAGGAACTCCCGGCGGCCGTGGAGGTAGTGGATCTTCAGAGCAGGGGTAAATTCGACAGCCTGTTCAAGCTGCGGCGTCTGCTGCGGCAGGATCCGCCCGGGGCCGTCCTGACCGCCAAGGACCATTCGGCCAAGGTGGCCGTACTGGGGCGCATGCTGGGGTGGGTGCCGTCGCCGGTGTTCGTGAAGGTGACCAATACTCCGAGCCAGACGTTGCGCCGCTCATTCAAGCGCCATTCGGCGCGCTGGCTGTACCGGCATGCCGACCGGGTCATCGCGATCTCCGAAGGCGTCCGGGATGACCTGGTCGAGCATTTTGACGTGGATCCCGAACGGATCGAGGTGATCTACAACCCGACCGTAACCCCGGATATCCCCGAGCGCGTGAAGGCGCCGGTGGATCATCCCTGGTTTGCTGGTGACGGACCGCCGGTTATTGTCGGGGCCGGTCGTCTGACACCGCAGAAGGACTTTGCCACGCTGCTGGAGGCCTTCGCCCGGGTGCACGAACGGCGTCCGGTGCGACTGGTCATCCTGGGCGAGGGGCCTCTGCGTGAAGCCCTGCTGGAGCAGGCACGGCGGCTGGGGGTGGCGGAGGCCGTTGACCTTCCCGGCTATGTCCCGGACCCGCTACCCTATTTCGCCCGGGCCGGGGTCTTCTGCCTTTCTTCGCGTTACGAAGGGCTGGGTAACGTGCTCATCGAGGCCCTGGCGGCCGGGGCGCCGGCGGTGGCCACCGACTGTCCGTCCGGCCCGGCCGAGATCCTCCAGCATGGGCGGATCGGCCCGCTCGTGCCGGTGGGCGACGCGGATGCCCTGGCCACAGCCCTGCAGGCGACGCTGGAAAACCCGCCCGGCGAGGAGCGGATCCGCGAAGGCCTGGACCGCTTCCGCAGCGACTGCGTCGCCCTTCGGTATGCGCAGGTCATGGGGCTGGTGCCGCGAGAAGGAGAAACTCCGTGATTGTCAGCCATCGCCATCGTTTCATTTTTATCCATTGCCGCAAGGTAGCGGGAAGCTCCATGAAGGTGGCCCTCGCGCCCCATCTGAGCGGACGCGACCTGATGCTCGGGAGCCTGCACGAGGCCCTGCGGGATGTGGACCCCCGCCAGGGGTGGATTCTTCGCCAGCTGATGACGCCCGGCGGGCTGCGGGAGCTGGTCGACGCGCGGCGCAAGAATCGTGACTGGCGTTCCGCGCTGAACAAGGTGGTCAAAAAGCGCGCGAAACGCCGGCTCGGACTCTCGTCATCGTCGCACCCCCCCGGCGGCCGAGGTTCGGTCGGCCTTCCCGAGAGAATGGGATCGGTATTTCAAGTTCTGTTTTGTGCGCAATCCCTACGAACGTGCGGTTTCCGATTACCTTTATCGCACCCGTAACGAGTCGAACCCACCTGCCTTCAGGGAACATCTTGCGGAACTCCATCGGGAGGCCGAAGCAGGCAAGACCAAGCATGACAACTGGCCGATGTACACCATTGATGACCATGTGGCGGTAGACTTTGTCGGCCGTTTTGAGAACCTCGATGCCGACTTTCGCGAGGCGATGACCCGGGTGGGGCTCAAGGACGTTGCCCTGGCGTCCGAAAAGCGTCGGGATTATCCGCGGCCATGGCAGGACTATTACGGTGTGGACGAGAAGGCGCTGGTGGAGCGGCTTTACCGCCGCGAGATCGAATATTTTGGTTATGGATTCGACGATTCGTTGGCAGGCGGGACATAACCGAGCCGGGCGAGCCGGTCGGATACGCTGGCAGCAAAGGTGCGCAGCTCTTCATCATGCTGCCAGGCGTGGGCCCGGTCGGGACGAAAAGCCGCGGCCGCTGCGGCCACCCGTTCGGCATCGGGGGGGCAGCCGCAGAACTCCAGGGCCTGCGGCAGCAGTCGCGCCGGATCCGTCAGCAGGTCCTCGTAGGCGATCTCCATGGCATTGGGGCCCAGGGCCCGGACATGCTCCCGGGCTCGCTGCAGGTAGCTTTCCCACAGGGAGAAGCCGCCTTCCAGCGTACGGCACCGTACCTGTGGAGCGAAGCCGCGACGTGCCGGGGCGCCGGGGTGATTGCAATACCACCCCCGCAGGGATCGATAGCGGTGCACGCGCTTGTCGAAGACCCCGCGGCGGCGGGCGCGCAGGCTTGCTGCCACATCCACGCCGTGCCGCGTGATATGCAGCACACGGGCCTGCGGGAAGAGCTCCAGCCACAACGGCAGCGTGTAGGTGTTGCGCGGATCCTTCCAGCCCCAGGGAGCGATTTGCCCGGGCATGCCGCCGCCGCGCAGTCCGCGGCGGAACCCGAGGAAGCGCAGACTGGCCGGTCCGCGCACGACCCCTTCCATGTAGTCCAGCAGCCACGGCCTGAGTGTTTCGTCTTCCAGCAGCCAGTCGAACGACTCCGGACGGTCCCAGGTCGCGGAGGCTTCGCGGAAGAGCCAGGCGTTGATCGCGTTGGTGAAGGCCGCCTCTTCGTTGCGGCTGGCGCCGACCCCCATGAAGAATCCGGCCTGCTGCAGTACCCGGGTCAGCAGGCTGGTGCCCGAGCGGTGCATGCCGATGATGATGACGGGGGGGATCGCACGGGTGGTCATGATGCAGCGCTGTAATAGCGGTAGCCCGCGTACCAGGGGTCCAGGCGTTCGTTGATGATGGCCTCGACGTATTCGAGGTTCTCGCCGTCGAGGTATTCGCGGTAGCCGCCGACTTCGCCCTTGCGGGTCTTGTAGCTTTCGGCGTCGTCGGCGTCGCGGGCGGCCAGCGAACTGCTCCCCATCGCGTTGCGGGATTCCAGCTGGCGCATGTTGTCGAAGCGGCCGAAGTCTACCGCGGCCCGGAGGGTTTCCGTGGATACGTCCTGCATGCCGATGAATTCGAGCACCCGCCGGAGCTGGCCAGCGGCGTCGGCGTGCAGGTCTTCATAGCGCAGCAGCAGGAAATCGCTCGGCACGTCACGGTTGCGCGCCCAGATGTTGTAGAAATCGACCAATGTCTCGATCCCGCCGCGCCGCTCCCTGACATAGTCTTCCATTCGGCCCTGGTAGTTCGCGTTGCGGCGGGTCTTCTGGAAATAGGACGAAACAAGGACATCCCGGGGGTCGCGGACCATGAAGACGACCTTGCGCCCCGCATAGTCACTCTTGTCCTGCTCCAGCTCCTCCGGCAGCAGAAACTCCGGACCGCCGTCGTGGTGCTGCAGGATGTAGGGGATGTCGCGCCAGGGGCGGGCATAGCCCCGCAGGCGCAGCGGCTTGCGCAGACGGATGCCGTAATGCAGTTCGAGGGCCTTGCTGAGGAGCACGACCAGCCAGGTCCTCCCGCATTTGGGGTAGGAGATCAGGTGGACGTCCGCACGCCGGCGCCGCCAGCGACGCCGGATATGCTGGATGCCGCGGCGCAGCGGGCCGCGATTGCGGGAAATGGCAGCCATGTTCAGCCGTCCTCGAAACGGTAGCCGAAGGCGGCGATCTCGCGCCGGCAGATGCGGTCAATGACCGCTCGGTCGGCATCACTCAGGATCTCGCGGTAGTCCTGCCGCCCCTGGCGAAAGCCGCCCTTGGCCCGCTGCTCGGGCAGCCGGATGTCGGTGCCGAGGCCCAGTTCCTGCTGCAGTTCCGTAAGTTCGGCATTCAGTTTTTCGTAGCGCAGAACCCGGTCCACGGCGATCTCGTCATCGATGGTGTAGTGGTCCCAGTTGCTGAGCCAGTGCGGCTTGTGTTCCTCCAGCCAGGCGAGGTATTCGCTCAGGCTCGGGAAGTTATCGCGCCCCTTCTCTTCCCAGCGGTGTTTCTGCCACCAGTAGCGCGACAGGGCCCGGTCCCAGGGGTTGCGCTCGATGGTGAAGCGGAGACAGGTCCGCCAGGTCTCGGGCCCGACGAGTGCGCGGATCTCCCGGGCGGTTGAGTGCTCGCCGTATTCGGCACGCTGTCTGCGCAGCAGCAACCGTCGCCATTCCTTCCAGCCACGGTGTTCCAGCAGCCGTTTATGGTGGTTGGAGGGCCCCCGGCCGCCCTCGGCCCGGCGGAGCTCTTCCTCGCCGCGATTGGCGCTCAACGGGGTGATGATGTCCTCGGGCCCGCAGGCGCGCGAAAGCCCGACTTCCAGGCTGGAGCCGGCGGTCTTGCGCGTCTTGATGAAGATGAAGCGATTGCGGTGCGAGATGATCACGATGACGGGCCTTGTCGGGCGACTGGCTGGGTGGATTAGATCACAGGCGCGGGAACGCGACCAATCAGTGGTCGGAGGATGCCGGCGGGTGAGCGAGTTCGAGTGCGGCCAGATACGCGCGGGCGGAGCGCGCCGCATCGAACGGGGTGATGGCCTGTCGCAGGGTGTCCGCCGAGGGGGGGCTGTCCAGGAGCTGCTGCAGTGCATCGGCGAGGGCCGCGTCGTCGCCCATGGGCACGACCGGGCCGTAGTTGCCGTGGCCAAGGATGTCGGCGGGGCCGGTGGGGCAGTCCGTGGTAACGGCCGGGGTGCCGCAGGCGAGGGCCTCCACCAGTACTGCGCCGGAGCCTTCGCGTCGCGAAGTCAGGGCAAAGGCATCGGCGCGGGCCATCCAGGCGTAGGGGTTGCCCTGAAAGCCGGGCAGGCACAGGTCGTCCATGATGCCGAGTTCGCGTGCCAGCCCCTCGAGGGCCGGGCGTTCGCGGCCTTCGCCGAGGATGACCAGACGGGCCGGGCGTTGTCGGCGAAGGCGCGCGAAGGCGCGCAGCAGGGTGGCGAAATCCTTGCGCGGCTCCAGGGAGCCGACGCCCAGAATGACGGGGACGGCCGGGTCGCGGTTTTCCGCCAGCCACGGGTGATCGGGCTCCTCGGTGGCCTGCTGCAGGAGGGCCGGGGTCACGATCGGGTTGGGGATGACGTGCAGACGCGATTGAGCCACGTCGGCGAGTCGCCGCAGGTCCTCACCGACACCGGCCGACGGAGCGATCACGACATCCGCGCGCGGATACCAGCGTTGCATGGAGCGCTGCAGGCGCCGGGCCCTGTGCCCGGGCAGGGCCTCCAGCGTGGCGGCGAGCGACATGCCCATGCGGATTGCGACCGGCATGCGCGGTCGGGCCAGTGCGCGCGCGAGCAGCGCCGCGCGATTGAGCCGGTGGCTGGCGGTGTACAGGGCGCGGGGGCGGTGGCGCAGGAGATAAGCGATCAGCGCGGGCAGGACCGTGTTGCGGTGGGCGGCCCGCAGCGGGACATGGCGGACGTTGTCCGGCAGCTCGTCGATATACGGTCCGTGACCGCGGATCGTCACCAGGTCGAATGGCTGGTCCACTTCTGCGAATTCCCGGACCAGGTTGGCCACCACGCGATCCACTCCGCTGTGTCCGGAGGTCGCGAAGAACAGGGCGACAGGGTCTTTGGCGCGATTACGCATCGAAAGATGTCGCCTGCCTCAGGGCATCCAGGCGCTCGGTGACCTCGGCCACCGTGATGCGCTCCATCACGTCGGGTTCACGCACGCGCCGGCCCCAGCGCAGGTCTTCGGGCGGCTTGCCGAACGCGGCCCGGCAGGCCTCGGGGTACTGGTTGACCACCCATTGCCGGCTGCAATAGGGGCCGGTGCGGTCGGGATTCGAGCCGGCGTACAGGCCGATCACCGGGGTGCCCGTCGCGTTGGCCATGTGGGCGGGGCCGGAGTCGGGCGAGACCAGGGCCTGCGCGCGTTCGAGCACGGCCAGCAGCTGCTTGAGGTCGGTCCGGCCGACCAGGTTGGTGACGGGATGGCGGCATTGCGCGGCGATGGCCTCGCCGTATTCGCGCTCGAGCTGCGTGGGGCCGCCGGTCAGCACGATGCCCATGCCGTGGCGTTCGGCGGCGTGGTCGGCGACCGCCGCGTAGCGTTCGGGCGCCCAGTTGCGGAAGTTGCGAAAGCGCGCGCTGGAGCACGGGTTGATGGCGAGCCAGGGTCGGTCCGCGGGCAGGTGCTCTTCGGCCCGGGCCCGGGCCTCCCGCGGCACCGGGATGTCCCAGCGCAGGATGCGTTCGCGCACGCCCAGTGCCTCGGCGAAGCCGAAGAAGCCGTCGAGCACGTGTTCTCGCGGGCGGTGGGCGATGCGGTGGCGGGTGAACAGCCACTGGAAGTCGCGCGCGCGCTGGCGGTCGAAGCCCAGGCGCAGACGCGCGGGGACCTGCAGGCCCAGCAGGCTGGCGCGCAGCGAGACCTGCATCTGCAGCAGCACGTCAAAGCGGCGGCCGCGCAGGGCACGGCGCAGGTCGCCGTAGGCGCGGCGGCCGCGGTTCTTGTCCACGACCACGAATTCGACCCCGGGCAGACCTTCCAGCAGCCGGTGTTCCAGCCGCCCGATGATCCAGGTGATGCGGGTCTGCGGCCAGGCGGCCTGCAGGCTGCGCACCACCGGGACGACGTGGGTGCAGTCACCCAGGGCCGACAGCCGCAGCAGGCACAGCTCGTCCGGCGGGGTCTGAATCAGCGGGCGGTCGGCCGAGTACTCAGGAGGCATCGTCCGGGCCCTGTTCGCGGGCGGCCTTCTTGCGCTTTTTCTTCAGGGCCTTCTTTTTCTTGTTCTTCTGCCAGGGCATGCGCCCGATATGCTTGGTGTGCAGGCCCGGGTACGGGTCGGGTGCATCCTCGGGCTGGGTCTTGAACCGCCGATGGGCCCAGAAATACTGCTGCGGCGCGTGCCGGACCGCGTCTTCCAGCACCGCGTTCATGCGGGCGGCGTCGCGGGCGCGATCCTCGCTCGGGTAGTCCTCCAGCGGCGGCCCCACCACGAACTCGTAGCCGTCGCCGGCGTCGTTTACGTAATAGAACATCGGCAGCACCCGCGCCCGGCCCATGCGCGCCAGGCGCGACAGGCCGGTGGTGGTGGAGGCCTGCATGCCGAAGAACGGGGCGAACACCTGCTCGGTGCGCCGCATGTTCTGGTCGCCGGCGTACCAGATGGTCCCGCCCTTTTTCAGCTTGCGCAGGATCCCGCGGATGTCGTCCTTGGAGATCACGCGTTCCAGCTTGCGCTCGCGGCCGGAGCGCAGGGCGCGTTCCAGCACCGGCTTCTTGTCCATGGGCTTGTAGATCGCGGCCATGGGCACCTGTGCGCCGAACAGCCGACCGGCCATCTCGATGCAGGAGAAATGCCCGGACAGCAGGATCACCGGGTCACCGGCGTCGTGCGCCGCCTTCAGGTGCTCCATCCCGTGGAAGCGGCACGGCACGCGATCCACTGCCGGTCCGCCGAACCAGCCCAGTGCCACCTCGGCCACCCCGCGACCGGTGTAGCCGAAGTTGGCGCGCACCCAGCGTTCGCGTTCTTCCGGATCGAGGTCCGGGAAACACAGCTCGAGGTTGCGGCGCACCACGTAGCGCCGGTCCCGCGCCAGGTAGTAGAGCAGGTGGCCCAGCCCGGTGCCCAGACGGATCGCCAGGCGCCAGGGCAGGCGGGCGAGCAGCCACAGCAGGGCGACGGCCAGGGCCTGTCCCCAGTTGGCCGGATGCCAGGCTTGTTCGCGGCGTTGCGATGTCATCGTTGGTCGAAGTCGGGTGTCGGGTAGATAATGTTGCGCATTGTACATTCGGGACCGCCGGGACGGGGCGTCGCCGGTGGCCGTCTCCGGGGTCGCCCCCCGAAAGTGAGGAACGCGTGCAGGAAGGGATCGCAGCAGAGTTGCAGGCCGCCAGCCGGCTTTTCGGACAACTGGCCGAGGATGCGGAATTCCTCGGGGAGGTGGAGGCCGTCGCGCGGCGCTGGCTGGCCAGCCTGGATGCCGGCGGCCAGATCCTGCTTGCGGGTAACGGCGGCAGTGCGGCGGATGCCCAGCACATCGCGGCCGAGATCGTGTGCCGTTACCGCGTGGTGCGGCCGGGCGCGGCAGCGGTTGCGCTGACCACCGACACCTCGGTGCTGACGGCCATCGCCAACGACTTCGGTTACGAGCAAGTATTCGCGCGGCAGGTCGAGGCGCTGGGGCGCCCCGGCGACGTACTGGTCGGCTTCACCACCTCGGGCGAGTCCCCCAATGTGCTGCGCGCGCTGGAAACCGCCGGGCGCCAGGGCCTGACCACGGTCGCGCTGACCGGTGCGCGGGGGCTGCCCGCCGGTCCCACGGTGGACCACCTGCTGGCGGTGCCGGACGCCGCGACCGCACGGGTGCAGGAGGTGCACGGGCTGATCGGGCATCTGTTGTGCGCCGTGGTGGAAGATGCCCTGATCGCCCGCGCGCAGGGCGACGCGGCGCCGTGAGCCGGCCGGCGCTGTTCCTCGACCGTGATGGCGTGATCAACGTGGATCACGCCTATGTGTACCGGCCCGAGGACTTCGATTTCATGCCCGGGATCTTCGAGCTGGTGGCCCGGGCCGGTGCCGCCGGCTACCCCGTGGTGGTGGTCACCAACCAGTCCGGCATCGGTCGCGGGTACTACGGCGAGGACGACTTCGAGCGGCTGACGCAGTGGATGCGGGCCCGTTTTGCCGAGCGCGGCGGACGTCTGGATGCGGTCTATCACTGCCCGCACCATCCGCGCGATGCGCTGGAGCCCTGGCGGCGCGACTGCCCGGACCGCAAGCCGGCCCCGGGCATGCTGTTGCGGGCGCGGGACGCGCTGGACGTGGATCTGGCGCATTCGGTGCTGGTGGGGGATCGTCCCTCCGACCTGGAGGCCGCGCGCCGTGCCGGGGTGGGAACGCGGCTGCTGTTCGCCCCGGAGACCCCGGATGCGGATCAGGCCGCCGCGCTGCAGGCGGATCCGCAGGCACGCCGGATCCGTTCCCTGCAGGAGGCGGCGGCGCTGCTGGAGACGGAACGCTCCTGATGCGGCGCGCCGGTTACGCGGTCCTGTCACGCCTGCTGGCGCCGGTCATGGGCGCGGTCCTGTGGCGGCGTGCCGTGCGCAACCACGTACCCGCGGCGCGCCGCCTGGAATGGTTGGGCCGGGGTGCCGCGCCGCCGTCGGGGGCATGGTGGGTGCATGCCGCCTCGGTGGGCGAGGTGGAGGCCGCCCTGCCGCTGGTGCGGGGGCTGCGCGAGCGCTTCCCCGAAGTGCCCGTGCTGGTGACTACCACCACGCCCGAGGGCGCGGCGCGGATCACGGCGGCGGGCGTCGATGACGTCCACCACCGTTTTCTGCCGCTGGATCTCCCCCGGGCCGTGCGGCGCTTCGTGGCTGCGGCCCGACCGCGTGCCGGGGTGATCGTGGAGACCGAGCTGTGGCCGCATCTGTTCGCGGCCTGCGAGCGCGCCGGGGTGCCCCTGGTGCTGGCCAGCGGCCGGCTCTCGGATCGTGCGTTCCGGCGTTATCAGGGCCGGCAGCCGCTGATCGGGGAGGTGCTGGGCGTGCCGCGGCGGATCCTCGCGCAGGATGCCGCTGCGGCGGAGCGCTTTCGCATCCTCGGCGCGCCGCCGTCGCGGGTCGAGGTGGGCGGCAACCTGAAGTTCGATCGCGATCCGCCTGCGGGCGCCGAGGGGGGCGCGGCACTGCGCGCCGCCCTGTGGTCCGCGGAGGTGCCGGTGTGGGCGGCGGTCAGTACCCGCGAGGGCGAGGACGAGGCCGTGCTGGCGGCCCATGCCGCCTTGCGCCGGCGCCATCCGGACGCGCGGCTGATCTGGGTGCCGCGTCACCCGCAGCGTTTCGATGCCGTGGCGCGGGCGGCCGCGGACGCGGGCCTGTCGGTGGCGCGACGTTCGCTGCAGGCGGACGCGCCCGGTCGAGCGGACCGCGAGGCCGACGTGCTGCTGGGGGATACCCTCGGTGAGATGGGGCTCTTTCTCGCCGCGGCCGACGTGGCCTTCGTCGGTGGCAGTCTGGTTCCGCTGGGCGGACAGAATCTGCTGGAGCCGGCGGCCCTGGGGCGACCGGTGCTCACCGGTCCGGACGTGTCGAATTTCGCCGCCGTCGCTCGCGCCCTGGATGCCGTGGATGCCCGCATCGAGGTCGCCAATGGCGACGCGCTGGGCGCGGCTCTGGCCGAACTGTTCGACGACCCGGAACGAGGGCGGCGCATGGCCGTAGCCGGCCAGGATGTGGTGGCCTCCGGGCGCGGTGCCGTGGCGCGGGTCCTGGATGTGCTGGAAGAGACGGCGGCGACCGGTTGATTGCGGGCCGGGGCCGCGCGGCTCCCTGGCACAGAATCGGCCGATCGGTTATGGCTGGATCGAGAGC
Source organism: Thioalkalivibrio sp. ALE19 (assembly GCF_000428605.1). Lineage (NCBI taxonomy): Bacteria > Pseudomonadati > Pseudomonadota > Gammaproteobacteria > Chromatiales > Ectothiorhodospiraceae > Thioalkalivibrio > Thioalkalivibrio sp. ALE19. Next base: position 102,687 of record NZ_AUAG01000001.1, on the reverse strand, counting down.
GTCTGCCGGCCATGTTCGCGTGCGAGCACGCTCCCACGGGCGGGGTGATGCGAACAGAAAGGTGGAAGCGTGCTCGCACGCGAACCGACAGGGCCCGGGTCACTCCCCGGAACCGCCGGATGACTCACTCTCCGGGCGCATCCGTTTGAATCGCAGCATCTCCGGTCACCGCCGGAAGATCACTCTTCGGGGCCGGCCTGTTCCTCCTCGCCGAACTGGCCCTTCTGCAGCGCGGCGTAATGCCCGCCGGCCTCCATCAGCTCGTTGTGCGTGCCGGATTCCACCACCCGACCGTCGTCCAGCACCAGGATGCGGTCGGCGTCCTCCACCGTGGACAGGCGATGCGCGATCACCAGGGTCGTGCGCCCGCGCATCAGCTGTTCCAGGGCGTCCTGGATCTTCTGCTCGGACTCCGAGTCCAGCGCCGAGGTGGCCTCGTCGAGGATCAGGATGGGTGCGTCCTTGAGCAGGGCGCGGGCGATTGCCAGCCGTTGCCGCTGCCCGCCGGAGAGCATCACGCCGTTCTCGCCCACTACGGTGTCGAAGCCGTCGGGCAGGTCGTCGATGAACTCCAGGGCGTTGGCCGCGCGCGCAGCCTCGTGCAGCTCGTCGGCGGAGGGTTCGCGCGCCAGGCCGTAGCCGATGTTGTTGGCCACGGTGTCATTGAACAGCACCACCTGCTGGCTGACCAGCGCCATCTGCCCGCGCAGGTCGCGCAGTGGATATTCCCGCACCGGGTGTCCGTCCAGGCGCACCTCGCCGTGCTCGGGCTCGTAGAAGCGCGGGACCAGGCTTGCCAGGGTGCTCTTGCCGCTGCCGGAACGTCCGACCAGGGCCACGGTCTGCCCGGGCCGGATCTCCAGCGAGATGTCGCGCAGCACCCAGTCCTCGGTCTGGGGATAGCGGAACCAGACATGGTCGACCTCGATATGTCCCTCGGCCCGTTCCAGGCGGCGTTCGCCGTGATCCGGCTCCGGGGCGGTATCCAGTACCTCGAACACGCTCTCGCCCGCGGCCAGCGCCTTCTGGATCTCCGAGTTGACCTTGACCACCCGCTTGAGCGGCGGAAGCAGCAGGAGCATGGCCGCGATGAACGAAATCATGCCCCCGGGGGTGATGGTTTCCATCACCATGTCCATGGTGGCGAGATAAACGATGATCGCGAGCGCGATGACCGCACCGAACTGTGACAGGGGCTGGCTGGCGGCCTCCACCGTCTTGTAACGCATGAACTGGCGGTGGTGGCGGTCATTGATCTTGCGAAAGCGGTCGGATTCATAGTCCTCGGCGCCAAAGATCTTGACTTCCGAATGTCCGCGGATGCTGTCCTCCGCAACCTGGGCATAATCCCCCACCGAACGCTGCATGCGCCGGCTGAACTTGCGAAAACGCTTGTTGGCCCCGCTGATGACCAGGGCCACCGCCGGTGCCAGCCCGAACACGATCAGCATCAGCCAGCCACTGAGCCAGGTCATGTACATCAGCAGGAACAGGATGGTGAAACTGTCCTTCACCAGGATCAGGATCGCCTTGGAGGCCGCGGCACTGATCTGATTGACGTTATAGGTCAGCTTGGCGAGCAGGGTGCCGGAGGAATGGCGGTCAAAGAATCCCGCCGGAAGCCGCAGATACTGATCGAATACCGCCTGCCGGATGTCCTTGACCACTTTGCGCCCGACCCAGGCCACGGTGTACTGCGCGGCAAAGGTGGTGAACGCATAGAAGAAAAAGATCCCGACCAGCCCCAGCGGGACCCAGATGCGGGCACCGGGGTCCTGTTCGATGAACGTGCCATCCACCAGCGGCTGGATGATCCAGGCGAAGGCGGCCTGTCCGGCGGCGGCCAGGATCATCGAGATGATCGCCACGATCCCCATGCGCCAGTAGGGCTTGATGAACTCGAAGATGCGGAGGAACAGGCGCCAGGATTCGCCGGCGCTGGGGTGGGTGGCGTCGAGGGCTTTTCTCTTCATGCGATTGCGGGGTCCTGGTCGGAACGCCGGCTGCGGGATTGGCTGCGAAACCGGGCAGGCATGATAACAGACTGCCGCGGCACGGCTGTGGAGTCCGTGGGCTCGTTATTCGGCCGGGCGCAGCCAGCCCCCGCAATGCCGGCACTGGTAGCGATACCCCTTTTTCTGGATCAGGGCATGTCGTTGCGGACTGAGCGCGTGGTGGGTGCAGTCGCAGATATAAGCATAGGTTCGTTGCCGGCGTGCGGGTGTGAGCGGGGTGGCATGCCGCACCCGCGGTGCCACCCCCAGGTGATGCATGATGGCCTGCCATTCCGCGCCGTGCGGACGGACCCGGCGTCCGCGATAAAGGACATGCACCGCGGCGTGGGCGACTTCGTGTGCAATGGTTTCCGGGAAATGCGTATTCCAGTCGCGTACAAAAGCCTCGGGATTGAAACGGATGGCTGGATGGCCGCGGTGGACCCGGAACTGACCGGCGGCACGGCCGCGCAGATCAAAAAGAACCGCCGGGGTGGAAGACGCCGGGTGGCCGGTGGCCTCGATATAAAAGGAACGCGTGCGTCGGCAAATGCGGTCGCGGGTTTCAGGGTCGAGATTCATGCGATGTTTTGGTTTCGCGCCGGGTTTCGTGGCATATTTGTCAAAAGATGGATCGAACGCAACATTTTGTGCCTGTGGCCCGCTCCGGTATGTAAGTCCTCCGGAGCGGGCAGATAACGCAACGAACAATGGAGAAAAGCATGACCGTGGATGACAAGAAGGCCTCCGAACTTTCGGCCGAGGAACTTTATGCCCTGGCGCGTGAACGCGAGCGCGAGGAAGAAGAGCGCAAGGAAGCCGAGCGCAAGGAAAAACGCGAGGCGCTGAAAGAAAAGCGCCGCGAAATGCTCGCCCGGCACAAGGCCGAACTGCGCGAAATCGACCGCCAGATCGAGGAACTGGGCGGGCGCGTCGGGGGCCGGCGGAAGGCCTCTTCCGCACGCGGCGGGCGTCGCGGCGGCGGTGGTTCCATCAGCCAGAAACTGTGCGACATCGTGGCCTCTCAGCCCGAAATGAGCGTGAAGGACATCAAGGCCGAGGCCGAGAAGGCCGGGCTGGATACCCGCAACATCAGCCAGACGCTGGCCTACCTCAAGCGTCAGGGTCGTCTGACGTCGCCGCGTCGCGGCGTTTACAAGGCCGCCTGAGAAAGGGGCGCGCGGGAGCGGGCGGTCCGCCCCTCCCGTCCCGCGGGAGAAAGCCGACGGCCTCATCCGGCCGTGGATTTCAGTTCGAGTCCGTTTGCGGGGTCGCGTGACAACGCGGTTTCGCCGTTCAGCCAGCGCTGGATCTCGGCACCCGCCACGTGATGGCGCCAGCCGCTGCCGAGGCGGCTGTCTTGCGGGCGTCCGCGCACCAGTTCCACAACATCCTTGCGCTGGGCGATGGCCGCGGGCGTGATCTCCTGCCGGCGGGCGAGTTCGCGCAGCAGGGCCATGGCCATGTCGGCGAGCACCTCGTCGGCCTCGGACAGCGGCTTCTGCTTCGGCAATGCCGGCCATTCCGACTGCGGACGTTCGCGTCCTGCCCGAATCGCCTCCAGCAGGCCCTGTACCCGGTCGTCGTTCATGCCCGAGGGGAAACCGCGCAGCCCGCGCAGTTGTGCGGTCCCTGCGGGTGCCCGGCGGGCGATCTCCAGCAGCAGGTCATCGCTCAGGACCCACTTGCGCGGCCGGTCGCTGCTCTGTGCCGTGCGTTCGCGCCAGGCGGCCACGGTCTGGAGTACGGAGAGTTCGCGCGGTTTCAGACGCTTGTGGCCGGAGACCCGGCGCCAGGCTGCTTCCGGATCGGCGCGGTAGGCCTCGGGATCGGCGAGGGCATCCATCTCCGGCTGCAGCCATTCCAGGCGCCCGCTGCTTTCCAGGTCCGCGTGCATCTGCTGGTACAGGGCCGCGAGATAGCGCACATCGTCGGCAGCATATGCCAGCTGCTCCGAATCCAGCGGACGGCGCGACCAGTCGGTGCGGGTCTGGCTCTTGTCCAGTTCGTGGTCCAGCACCGCGCGGACCAGATTGGCATAGCCGACCTGATCGCCGTGACCGAGCATCGCCGCGGCAATCTGGGTGTCGAAGGCCGGTGCGGGTACGTCGCCGGTCTCGCGCAGCAGGATTTCCATGTCCTGCCAGGCGGAGTGAAACACCTTGGTGACGGAACGGTCGTGCAGCAGCGGGGCCAGCCGTTTTACGTCCAGCGCCAGCGGGTCGATGCTGGCGATGTGCTCCGGGGTGGCCGCCTGGATCAGGCAGAGCTTCGGGTAGTAGGTCTTTTCGCGCAGGAACTCGGTGTCCAGCGCGATCCACGGGGCACCCCGGACGGCCTGCAGGAATGCCTGCAGTGCCTCCGGGGTATCGATCAGGCCATGATCATGCATGGTCGTCGTCGGGGCGGTTCTGTGCGAATGCCTCCAGCTGCTCGTTGCTGGCCGGTTTCTGATACCGCTCCTTCCACTCGGCGTAGGGCATGCCGTAGACGATCTCGCGGGCGGCCTCGTAGTCAATGGACTCGCCGCGTTCCTCGGCGGCCGCGACATACCATTTGGACAGGCAGTTGCGGCAGAAACCGGCGAGGTTCATCAGATCGATGTTCTGCACGTCCTTGCGCTCGTCCAGATGCTGCAGCAGCCGCCGGAAAACCGCGGCCTCGATCTCGGTCTGCTTGTTCGGGTCCATGGGGCCTCCGAAGGGGTCACGACTGAATGGCCGGGAGAGTATGCCGCAGCCGGCCTTCCGGGTGCGATGGCCACGGGTGGATCAGGTCAGGTGCAGCAGCCAGCGCTTGCGCACGTCGCGCAGCAGCACGAAGATCAGCGGCCATATCAGAGCGCTGCTGAGCACGGGCGCCCAGTACCACGGGGTGCCCGGCGGCAGGCCGGCCAGGCCCTGCGGCCACAGGGCGGTGAGCTTGTACAGGGCGATCAGGCCGGTGACCACGATCATCTGCTGCCACAGCGGATAGACCCGCAGGCGTGAATGCAGCTGGATGGTGAGGTAGGCCACCAGGGCCATCGCAACGGCATTCTGGCCCAGCAGCTGGCCCTGCAGGACATCGAGCAGCAGACCGGCGCCGAAAGCCGTGAACACCCCGACCCGCTGGGGGAAGGCCATGGCCCAGTAGATCAGGACCAGCGCTACCCATTCGGGTCGCAGCAGCGCGAGGCCCGCGGGCAGGGGCACGATCGCCAGCGCGAGGGCCGCCAGCAGGCTCAGCGGGATCGGCCAGGGAACGCCCGTGCCGCCACTCATGGCGCCGGCGCGGATTCGGTTGCGCTTTCGGCGGGCAGCGGCGTGGGGATCGCGTTGCGTTCGCGGTCCTGCATCCACAGCAGCAGCACCTCGCGCGAGCGGTCCAGCGCGGCCAGCGGTTCCGCCTCAATGGCGAGAAAGGGCTCGCCCGGCGGGCGTTCCACCGAGGTGACGCGCGCGACCGGGTAATCCGCAGGAAAACGACCGCCCAGCCCCGAGGTCAGCAGCAGGTCACCCTCCTCGATGTCTTCCTGTGGCGGGACGTGGCGCATGTGCAGGCGCTGGGGGTTGCCGGTGCCGACGACGATGCCGCGCAGGCCGGTGCGGGCGCTGACTACCGGCAGGGCATGTCCGGGGTCGGAGATCAGCAGGGCCGTGGCGCTGGAGTATTCGGCGGAGAGGATCTGACCGACAACGCCGTCGGCGTCGATCACCGGCTGGCCGGCATACACCGCATCGCGCTGTCCCTTGTCGAGCACGATCTGCTGGCGGAAGGGATCCAGGTCCACCGCAAGGATCTGCGCGACCTGGACCTCCTCGTCGGCCTGACGGGCGGTGTTGAGCAGGGCGCGCAGGCGGTCGTTCTCCGCCTGCAATGCCTCGAAGCGCAGCTGGCGGGCGCGCAGCTCGCTGTTCTCGCGCCGCAGGATGCGGTTCTCCACCACCAGGTCCTCGCGGCTGGAGAACGATTCCAGCACCCGTGAGCCCGCGCGGATGGGCGCATCCACCGCGACCTGGATCGGGTAGGCCACGGTCGCGAGCACGCTGCGCACCGTCTGCAGTTCGTTCAGACGGTGGTCGAGCACCATCAGCGCGATCCCGGCCAGGACCACGACCAGCAGACGCAGCGTGGGCGAGATGCCCAGTCTGAACAGCGGCTTGCTTATAACCGAACCTCCGGAACGCGGGGCGACTCCCGGGGACGCGCCCGGGACCGGAGTTTACTCCATGGAGAGGAAGTCGACCCGCTTCTCGTCGAGCATTTCCAGAACCCGGCCGCCTCCGCGGGCGACGCAGGTGAGGGGATCATCGGCCACGACCACCGGGATGCCGGTTTCCTCCATCAGCAGACGGTCGATCTGCTGCAGCATCGCCCCGCCGCCGGTCAGCACGATGCCGCGTTCCGCGACATCGGAACCCAGCTCCGGCGGGGTTTGTTCCAGTGCCGTGCGCACCGCGGAGACGATCCCGTACAGCGGATCCTGCAGGGCCTCGAGGATCTCGTTGGAGTTCAGGGTGAACGAGCGCGGCACGCCTTCGGACAGGTTGCGGCCCTTGACCTCGATCTCCAGCAGCTCCTTGCCCGGATAAGCCGAACCCACCGCATGCTTGATGCGTTCGGCCGTGGCCTCGCCGATCAGGACGCCGTAGTTGCGGCGCACGTAGGCCATGATGGCCTCGTCGAAGGTGTCGCCGCCGATGCGCACCGACTCGGAGTAGACGATGCCGTTCATCGACAGCACGGCCACCTCGGAGGTGCCGCCGCCGATGTCCAGCACCATGGAGCCGACCGCCTCGTCCAGCGGGATGCCGGCGCCGATCGCCGCGGCCACCGGTTCCTGCAGCAGGTAGACCTTGCGCGCCCCGGCGCCGAAGGCGGATTCGCGGATCGCGCGGCGCTCCACCTGGGTGGCGCCGCAGGGCACGCAGACCAGCACCCGCGGGCTGGGGCGGAAGATCCGCCGTTCGTGCACCTTCTTGATGAAGTACTGCAGCATCTTCTCGGTGGTGGTGAAGTCGGCGATCACGCCGTCCTTCATCGGCCGGATGGTCACCACGTGCTCCGGTGTGCGCCCGAGCATCTTCTTGGCCTCGATGCCGACGGCCTCGATCGAACGCGGTCCCCCGGGGCCCCGGTCCTGACGAATGGCCACGACGGAGGGTTCGTTGAGCACGATGCCCTGGCCGCGCATGTAGATCAGCGTATTGGCCGTGCCGAGGTCGATGGAGATGTCGTTGGAGAACAGCCCCAGGAGGCGTTTGAGCATGGGGTACGAACCTGCTTGCATGGTCGGCGGGAAAGCCACGGACTCTAGCAACCGCCCCGGGTTTGGGCAAGGTCGGGGTTGTGGTAAGTTTGCGCTCCGTCTCAGCGTATCCCTGAGTGTTTCGTTATCGCCCGCAGCGAGGGTCCGCAAGCCATGTCCGTAGACACCGAACACGTCCAGCGCATCGCCGAGCTTTCGCGTCTGGCGATGGATGACGACCAGGCCCGCGAGTTTGCCGGCGGGCTGAGTGACATCTTCGACTTCGTCGAGCAGCTCGACGGCGCCGACATCGAGGGGGTGGAGCCGATGGCCCATCCGATGGACGCGGCCCAGCGCATGCGCCCGGACGCGGTCACCGAGCCCGACCGGCGCGACGCCTACCAGGCCATTGCCCCGGCGGTGGAAGGGGGGCTCTACCTGGTGCCGCGCGTCATTGAATGACGCGTCATCCGCCGAATCGCCTGCGGCGCGCCCTGTGCGCCGCTTTCAGCCACGCTTGAAGGAAAGAGTCCCGAGTCCATGACCCAGGAAACCCTCTCCGACTGGGTACGCAAGCTGCGCGCCCGAGAGATCAGCTCGCGCGAGCTCACCCGCCTGTACCTGGACCGCATCGAGCGTCTGGATGCGGATCTCAACAGCTTCGTCACCGTGACCGCCGATTCCGCGCTGGAGCAGGCGGACGCCGCCGATGCGCGTCTGGCGAAAGGCGAGGAGGCCCCGCTGCTGGGCGTGCCGGTGGCGCAGAAGGACATCTTCTGCACCCGTGGCGTGCGCACCGCCTGTGGCTCGCGCATGCTGGATCCGTTCGTCTCGCCCTACGACGCCACGGTGGTCGAGCGCATGCACGCCGCCGGCGCGGTGATGCTGGGCAAGACCAACATGGACGAGTTCGCCATGGGCTCGTCCAACGAGACCAGCTTCTACGGCCCGGTGCGCAACCCCTGGGACACCGCGCGGGTACCGGGCGGCTCCTCGGGCGGTTCCGCGGCCGCGGTGGGCGCACGTCTGGCGCCCGGCGCCACCGGCACCGACACCGGCGGTTCCATCCGCCAGCCGGCCGCGTTCTGCGGCATCACCGGGCTCAAGCCGACCTACGGTCGGGTCTCGCGCTACGGCATGATCGCCTTCGCCTCCAGCCTGGATCAGGGCGGGCCGATGGCGGCCTCGGCCGAGGACTGCGGGCACATGCTCAATGCCATGGCCGGGTTCGACGAGCGCGACTCGACCAGCCTCGAACGCCCGGCCGAGGACTTCACCGCGGCGCTGGACGCCGACCTCACCGGGCTGCGCATCGGCCTGCCGCAGGAGTTCTTCGGCGAAGGCCTGGATGACGGCATCCGCGCCGTACTGGACGAGGCGATCCGGGTGCTGCGCGAACGCGGCGCCGAGATCCGCGAGGTCAGCCTGCCCAACAGCCACCTGTCGGTGCCGGCCTACTACGTGGTGGCCCCGGCCGAGGCCTCGTCCAACCTGTCGCGCTTCGATGGCGTGCGCTACGGCTATCGCTGCGAGGATCCGCAGGACCTGCTGGACCTGTACACCCGTTCGCGCGGCGAGGGCTTCGGCGCCGAGGTCAAGCGGCGCATCATGGTGGGCACCCACGTGCTGTCCGCCGGTTACTACGACGCCTACTATCTCAAGGCGCAGAAGGTCCGCCGGGTGATCGCCGACGACTTCCGCCGGGTATTCGCCGACGTCGACCTGCTGCTGGGCCCGACCACGCCGGAACTGCCGTTCGAGCTGGGGGCCAAGAGCGCCGACCCGGTCAAGATGTACCTCTCGGATATCTACACCATCGCCGCCAATCTGGCGGGGCTGCCGGCGATGTCGCTGCCGGCGGGCGAAGTGCAGGGGCTGCCGGTCGGGCTGCAGCTGATCGGCAACTATTTCGACGAGGCGCGCATGATCGGCGTCGCACACCAGTTTCAGCAGGAGACCGACTGGCACGCCCGCGTGCCGTCGGCCTTTGCCTGAGGGGTCGCAGCATGGAATGGGAAACCGTCATCGGGCTGGAGATCCACGCCCAGCTCAATACCGTCTCCAAGATCTTTTCCGGGGCGCCCACCGCCTACGGCGCCGAGCCCAACCGTCAGGCCTGCCCGGTGGACCTGGGCATGCCCGGCGTGCTGCCGGTGCTCAACCGCGGGGTGGTCGAGCGCGCGGTGATGCTGGGCCTGGCGCTGGACGCCGAGGTTGCCGGCCGCTCGGTCTTTGCACGAAAGAACTACTTCTACCCGGACCTGCCCAAGGGCTACCAGATCTCGCAGTTCGAGCTGCCGATCGTTGCCAGCGGGCATCTGGACATCGAGCTGGAGGACGGCTCGACCAAGCGCATCGGCGTGACCCGTGCGCATCTCGAGGAAGACGCCGGCAAGAGCCTGCACGAAGGCTTCGAGGCGATGACCGGCATCGATCTCAACCGCGCCGGCACCCCGCTGGTGGAGATCGTCTCCGAGCCGGACCTGCGTTCGGCGAAGGAGGCGGTCGCCTACATGAAGAAGCTGCACTCGCTGGTGCGCTACCTCGACATCTGTGACGGCAACATGCAGGAGGGCAGCTTCCGCTGCGACGCCAACGTGTCCATCCGTCCGAAGGGCCAGGCGGAATTCGGTACCCGTGCGGAGCTGAAGAACCTCAACTCCTTCCGCTTCGTCGAGCGTGCGATCAACTTCGAGATCGAACGCCAGATCGACGTGATCGAGGGTGGCGGCCGCGTGGTGCAGGAGACCCGCCTGTACGATCCGGACCGCGACGAGACGCGTTCGATGCGCACCAAGGAAGAGGCCAACGACTACCGCTATTTTCCTGATCCGGACCTCCTGCCGGTGGAGGTCGATCAGGGCTTCATCGAAGAGATCCGCGGCCGCCTGCCGGAGCTGCCCGACGCCAAGCGCGAGCGTTTCGTGCGCGAGTACGAACTGCCGGAATACGATGCCGGCGTGCTCACCGCGACCCGCGAGATGGGGGACTTCTACGAGGCGGTGGTGCGGGGCTGCAATGCGCCCAAGCTGGCCGCCAACTGGGTGATGGGCGAGTTCTCCGCCGCGCTCAACCGCTCCGAGGTGGAGCTCGCCGAGGCCCCGGTGGATGCCGGGGCGCTGGCCGGGCTGCTGGCGCGCATCCAGGACGAGACCATCTCCGGCAAGATCGCCAAGGAGGTGTTCGAGGCGATGTGGAACGGCGAGGGCGATGCCGACAGCGTGATCGAGGCCAAGGGGCTCAAGCAGATCACCGACACCGGCGCGATCGACGCCATCATCGACGAGGTGATCGCGAACAATCCCAAGCAGCTCGAGCAGTACAAGGGCGGCAAGGACAAGCTGTTCGGCTTCTTCGTCGGCCAGGTGATGAAGGCCACCCAGGGCAAGGCCAACCCCGCCCAGGTCAACGAGCGGCTGAAGGAACGCCTGGATCAGGCATGAGTGAGGCGGGCATGGGCGCGGCATCCGCGCGCGAAGCCGATACCCTGCACCGCTTCATGCTGGAAAACACCGGGGTGCGCGGCGAATGGGTGCACCTCGACCGGGCATGGCAGGCGGTGCTGGAGCGCCACCCCTACCCGCCGGTGGTGCGCGACCTGCTGGGACAGGCCTGTGCCGCGGTCACCCTGGTCGCCGCCACGCTCAAGTTCAAGGGCTCCCTGATCCTGCAAGTCACGGGTTCCGGGCCGCTGCACATGCTGGTGGCACAGGCCGACGGGCAGGGCCATCTGCGCGGCGTGGCCCGTTATCACGAGACCCCGCCGGAGGACGGCACGCTGGACGCGATCCTGGGCGAGGACGCGCGGGTGATGATGACCCTGGACCCCGGGGACGGCGGCGAGCGCTATCAGGGCGTGGTGGAGCTGCGCGGGCAGACCCTGGCCGACGCCCTGGACGGGTATTTCGAACAGTCCGAGCAGCTCCCCACGCGGGTCTGGCTGGCCGCCGACGGCCAGCGCGCCGCGGGCATGCTGCTGCAGGGGCTGCCGGATGACAGCGGGCAGCCGCTGTCGCGCGACAGCGAGGACTGGAACCGCGCGACCACCCTGGCCGAAACCACCACGGCGGCCGAACTGCTGCAACTGGACGCCGGCTCGCTGCTGGGCCGGCTGTTCGCCGAGGAACGCGTGCGCCTGTTCGACGGCTCCCCGGTGGAATTCCACTGCCACTGTTCGCGCGAGCGCGTGGCCACCACCCTGCAGAGCCTCGGGGTGGACGAGATCCGCTCGATCCTGGCCGAGCAGGGCCGCATCGAGGTCACCTGCGAGTTCTGCAACGCGCAGTACGTCTTCGATGCGGTGGATGCCGAGGCCCTGTGCCGCCCCGACAGCGCGCGGCCGCCGGGACCCGATACCTCGCAATAGGGCCGCATCGGCCGGTCGGTCGACGCCCTGCGAACAGGGGGGCGCCCCGTGCCCCGCAGGAGGCCAGCCCCCTGGCCGATCGGCAAACCCCCTGTGGGAGGCCGGCCCCTCCGGCCGATCGGGCGTCCGGGCTGTCTCCGGCGCCGAATTGGCCAGGGGCTGGCCTCCTACGGGGGATCTCCGCAGACCGGGCAGGCCGGGTCGCGCTGCAGGCCGATCTCGCGGAACTGCATGTGCAGGCCGTCGATCAGCAGCAGGCGCCCCGCCAGGGTCGGCAGGCCGGCCAGCAGCTTGAGGGCCTCGGTCGCCTGCAGGCTCCCGACCACCCCCGGCAGGCTCGCCAGCACCCCGCTGGTCGCGCAGGTGTCCTCGTCCGCGCCTTCGTCGCCGTACAGACAGTGGTAGCAGGCCGCCTGCGGGTCGCGGAAATCGAAGGTGGTGAGCTGGCCCTCGAAGCGGATCACCGCGCCGGAGACCAGCGGCGTGCCGGTGGCGACCGCCGCGCGGTTGATCGCGCCACGCGCGGCAAAATGGTCGGTGCCGTCCAGCACCACGTCGGCGCCGGCGAAGAGCGCGCGCATCGCGTCGGCGTTCAGTCGTTCGGCCCGGGTCTCCACCCGGCAGGCGCTGTTCAACGCCGCGAGGCGCCGCGCACCGGAGGCGACCTTGTCCGCGCCCACGTCGGCCTCGCCGTGCAGGATCTGGCGCTGCAGGTTGCTGGTCTCGACGTGATCCGGGTCCACCAGGGTCAGCCGGCCGACCCCGGCCGCCGCCAGGTAGGCCGCTACCGGCGAACCCAGTCCGCCCACGCCCATCACCACCGCATGCGCCCGGCGCAGGCTTTCCTGGCCCTCGACCCCGATACCGGGCAGCATGATCTGGCGTGCGTAGCGCAGGAGCTCGTCGTCATTCATGGGTAGATTGTAACTCCGTCACATGGCCGCGCGGACCGCGTGCCGGAACTGCGGCGGACTTCACGCAACGCGGCAGGCGGTTCAAGGGGGGTTCAGTCGGGAGAGCTAGTCTGGTTCCCGGCAATCCGGCCAGAAGAGAAAGGGAAGGAGGCGTCCCATGAACCCCGAACAGAAATCCATCCTGCAGCGTCTGACCGCCGTGGTCGTGCCCGCCGCACTGCTCGCCTTTGTGGTCGCGGCACCGGCCCAGGCCGCGACGCCGGTCAAGGGGGCATCCGGCGGGGCCACGCTGCAGTTCTCGGTCGAGGGCCTGCAGGAGGTCCGCCATGATCGGCGCTCGGGCAAACGCGGTTACAAGCACAAGCGCGGGCATCCCGGGAGTCGTGGCTACAAGCACAAGCGCGGGCATCCGGGCGCGCGCGGCCACAAGCATTCCCGGCGCGGTCATTCGCGCGGGCGTGGGCCGGGCCACCGCGGCGCGGAACGGCACTACCACCATCACTACTACGGTCGTTCGCACCGTTCGGGGCCGCGGGATCGTGGTGACCGGCGTTCCTCCGGCAGCATCCACCTCAAGCTGCCACTGCCGCTGCCGCGTCCGTGATGTGCAGCCGGGCCGCTCGCCGGTCCGGAGCATGGCACGCAGGGCCCCCGGTGCATGCGCCGGGGGCTTCGGCATGTCTGTCAGTCAGCGCCGGGCCCGCAGGCGCGCCCCGGTCACGCGGGGATGACCGGCGGTGTCCGGCCAGGTCGTGATGTCCGTCCACGGCCCGGTCTCCAGTCGTGCCCGTACCGCCGCGTCCTGGTCGAATCCGTGTTCCAGCAGCAGCCAGCCGTCGTCCGTCAGGTGATCGGGTGCGGTGGCGATCAGTTCATGCAGGTCCGCCAGTCCCGTTTGCGCCGCGACCAGCGCATCCCGTGGCTCGAAGCGCAGGTCGCCGCGTTGCAGATGCGGGTCGTCCGCGGCGATGTACGGCGGATTGGAGACGATCAGGTCGAAGCGCGCGGAGGCCGCCAGCGGTTGCAGCCAGGCCCCGGCGAAGAAGCGGACGTCCAGATCCAGTTCGCGGGCGTTGGCGCGGGCGCGGGTCAGGGCGTCGAGGCTGGTGTCGCTGGCGAAGCCGTCGATCGCCGGCCGTTCGGCCTTGAGCGCAAGGATGATGGCCCCGGAGCCGGTGCCCGCGTCCAGCACCCGGGGGTGTTCTTCCGGCGCCGCGTCGATGACCCCCAGCGCGGCCTCGACCAGCACCTCGGTCTCGGGGCGCGGGATCAGGCAGGCCGGGGAGACCCCCAGATCCAGGGTCCAGAAGCCGCGCCGGCCGAGGATGTGGGCGATCGGTTCGCCCTGCAGGCGGCGTCGGCACAACGCCTCGGCCGCGGCTGCCTGCGTGGGGCCGGGGGCATCGCCGCCGCGCGCGATGAGTTGCGCGGTGCTCAGGCCGGTGGCCGTGCCGAGCAGCAGGCGTGCCTCCAGCCCGGGGGCCTCCACGCCGGCCTCCTGCAGCCGGTTGCGCAGGCTGGCCAGCAGGGCGTCCAGCGTGGCCGGGTGGTCCATCAGGCGTCGGCGAGGGAGGCGAGCTGTTCCGCCTGGTACTCGTGGATCAGCGGGTCGATCACCGGGTCGAGGTCGCCGGCCATCACCTGCTCCAGCTTGTACAGCGTCAGGTTGATGCGGTGGTCGGTGATCCGCCCCTGGGGGAAGTTGTAGGTGCGGATGCGTTCCGAGCGGTCGCCACTGCCCACCAGACCCTTGCGCTCGGCACTCTGGGCCTCGGCCTGCGCGGCGCGTTCGTCCTCGTACAGCCGCGCGGCGAGGAAGTTCATGGCGCGGGCGCGGTTCTTGTGCTGGGAGCGCTCTTCCTGGCATTCGACCACGATGCCGGTGGGCAGGTGGGTCAGGCGCACGGCGGAATCCGTCTTGTTCACGTGCTGGCCGCCGGCACCGGAGGCGCGGAAGGTGTCCACGCGCAGGTCGGCCGGGTTGATCTCCGGCATCTCGACCTCCTCCAGTTCGGGGAGGATCGCGACCGTGGCCGCCGAGGTGTGGATGCGGCCCTGGGATTCGGTCTCGGGTACGCGCTGCACGCGGTGGGCGCCGGATTCGAACTTCAGCCGCGAATAGGCCCCCTGGCCGGCGAGGCGGGCGATCACCTCGCGGTAGCCGCCGTGTTCGCCCTCGCTGGCCGACAGGATCTCCAGCTGCCAGTGGCGCTGTTCCGCGTAGCGGCTGTACATGCGCAGCAGGTCGCCGGCGAACAGCGCCGCCTCGTCACCGCCGGTGCCGGCACGGATCTCGAGGAAGACGTTGGCGTCGTCGTGCGGGTCCTTCGGGATCAGGTGGCGGTGGAGTTCGGCCTCCAGTTCCTCGGTGCGTGCACTGAGGGTCTCGATCTCGCCCTCGGCCATCGTGCGCAGTTCGGGGTCGTCGTCCTCGAGCATCGCGCGCGCTTCCTCCAGCGCGGCGCGGTTTTCGTTCCAGGCCTTCCACGCCTCGGCCACCGGTTCCAGCTGGCTGTATTCCTGCGACAGGCGGCGCAGCTGCTCGGGGTCCTCGGCGGCATCCGGGGTGGCGAGCAGGCCGGCGATCTCGGCATGGCGTTCGGCCAGGCCCTCCAGCTTGGCGCGAAAGGAATCCTTCACGCGTCGTCCCTGGTGTTGTTGGATTCTGCGCCGCGGTCAGGTCCCGGTTCATGTCCGGGGTCGTCCTCGCGTTCGGGCAGCTGAAACAGCTGATGCGCGGCCTCCAGCAGGCGGGCGTCGCCCTCGTGGGCCGCGGTGTTGAGACTCTTGCAGGGGTGGTGCATCAGCTTGTTGGTCAGGGTATGGGCCAGCCAGGGCAGGACCTCGTCGGGCGGACGTCCGGCGCGGATCATCGCCAGGGCGCGCTCCACGGTCTCGTCCTTCACCGTCTCCGCGCGTTCGCGCAGCTGACGGATGCTGTCGATGGAGTCGCGCGCGCGCAGCCAGCGCATGAACTCGCCGGCGCGCTGGTTGATGATCTCCTCGGCCTGTTCCGCGGCGGCCTGACGCGAGGCCATGTTGTCGTCGATTACTTCCTGGAGGTCGTCCACCGTGTACAGGTAGATGTCCTCCAGCTGGCCGACTTCGGGTTCGATGTCCCTCGGGACCGCGATGTCGACCATGAACATCGGCTTGCGGCGGCGCTTGCGCAGCGCACGCTCCACTGCCCCCTTGCCGAGGATCGGTACCGGCGCGGCGGTGGAGGAGATCACGATGTCGGCCTCCGGCAGGCGTTCGCCCAGATGGTCCAGGCCGATGGGCTCGCCGTCGAAGCGTTCGGCCACGCTGCGCGCGCGTTCCTCGGTCCGGTTGGCCACGATCACCCGGCCGATACCGAGGCCCCGCAGGTGCTGCAGGGCCAGTTCGATGGTCTCGCCGGCGCCCACCACCATCGCGGTCAGTGGCTTGAGGTCGCCGAAGATCTGCCGCCCCAGGGACACCGCGGCGAAGGCCACCGAGACCGCGCTCTGGCCGATCGCGGTCTCGGTGCGCACGTCCTTGGCGGTGGCGAAGGCGTGCTGGAACAGCCGCTCCAGCGACAGTCCGAGGGTGCCGGCGTCGTGCGCGTACTGGTAGGCGGTCTTCATCTGGCCGAGGATCTGCGGCTCGCCCAGCACCATCGAATCCAGACCGCTGGCGACCCGCAGGGTGTGGCGCACCGCCGAGCCGTCGTGGTGCAGGTAGAGATAGGGTCGCAGTTCGGCGCGGTCGATCCCGTGGTAGCCGCCCAGCCAGTCCACCACTCGGTGTTCGCTGTCCTCCCCGCTCTCGCGGAAATAGACCTCGGTGCGGTTGCAGGTGGAGAGGATCGCACTCTCCGGCAGCCGCACGCCGGAGCGCAGCGAATGCAGCGCATCGTCCAGTTCGTGCTGGCTGACCGACAGCCGCTCGCGGATCTCGACCGGCGCCGTCTTGTGATTGATTCCGAGTGCGAAGAGCATAACCTGCGTATTGTGCCGCAAAACGTCCCCTGCGGGTCAGTAGTGTACGCGGTGAAAGGGTTCGGTACAGTGCGCAGGAATCCGGATGCCGGGCCCGAAGGAACCTGGCGCGGCCCGGTGCCGTCTCACTGAAAGCTGACATGCATGGAAAGCCTTTATGACCCGAACCCTGCTGGCCGCGGCCGTTGTCCTCCTTGTCAGCGGCTGTGCGCACCATTCGCTCGGTGCCGGCGAGCCGCTGGAAACCGACGCCCCGGAGATCGTGACCCTGCCCGAGAGCGGATTGCAGGAGGATCCGGAGGCGGCGCTGATGTTCAGCGTGCTTGCCGGCGAGATCGCCGTGCGTTCCGGGCAGACCGCCGACGCGGCGGCCTTCTACGGTGCGGCGGCGGCGCTGAGCCACGACCCGGAGATCGCCGAGCGGGCCACCCGCATTGCCCTGTTCGCGCGGGATCGTGAGCAGGCCCTGCGTTCCGGGGAGCGCTGGCTGGCCCTGTCGCCCGAACACATGGAGGCGGTACAGATCGTTGCGCTGCTGCGCATCGACGCCGGGCAGGTCGAGGCCGCCGCACAGCTGCTGGATGAATTGATGCAGCGGCGCGCGCGGGAAGGTGCCAGTCCCTATTCATCGCTGGCCTCGCTGATGGTGCAGGCCGACAACCGGGACCACGCGCTGGAGACCCTGGACCACCTCGCCACGCGGCGGGCCGGGGATCGCGACACGTGGCGGGTGTATGCCGAACTCGCGCTGCGGTTCGACGCGACCGGGGCGGCCCTGCAGGCCACCGAGCGGGGTCTCGAGCAGCATCCCGACGCCATCAGCCTGTACCTGTTGCGGGCACAGGCCCTGGAGCGAGACGAACGCGGGGACGAGGCCCTGGCCCTGATGCGCGAGGCCGTCGCCGCCCACCCGGACAGTCGCGACGCCCGCATCGGTTACGCCCATGCGCTGACCGACCATGCCGACGACGACCGGGGCCCGGAGGAGATCGCGCGGCTGGCAGAGCTGGCCCCCGACGACCACGAGGCCCGCCTGACGCTGGCCCTGCTGAGCCTCGAGAGCGGCTGGAACGAGGCCGCGCGCGAGCAGCTGGAGGCCCTGGATGCCCGCGGCGTGCGCGAGAACGAGGTGGCCTATTATCTGGGCCGTCTGCACGAACTGGAGGGGGATGCGGACCGGGCCAGGACATTCTTCGAGCGGGTCGGCGAGGGCGAGTTTCGCGCGGATGCGCGGCTGCGCCTGGCGGCCCTGACTCTGCGCGAAAACGGTGCCGGGGCGGCGCGCGCTGCGTTCGACGAACTGCAGACGCACGACGACGCCGACGTGGCGCGCGAGGCCTGGGTCGTGGAGGTCAACACCCTGCGCGAGGAAGAGGCCTACGAACGTGCACTGGAACGCGCCAATGCGGCCCTGGATGCCTTCCCGGAGGAGAGCGACCTGCTGTATCTGCGCGGGCTGATCCACGAGC
Source organism: Thioalkalivibrio sp. ALE19 (assembly GCF_000428605.1). Lineage (NCBI taxonomy): Bacteria > Pseudomonadati > Pseudomonadota > Gammaproteobacteria > Chromatiales > Ectothiorhodospiraceae > Thioalkalivibrio > Thioalkalivibrio sp. ALE19. The sequence continues at coordinate 84,752 of NZ_AUAG01000001.1, read as the reverse complement.
GCCTGGACCGGGTGGACGCGGCGCTGCAGGACTTTCGCACGATCCTTGACAACGAACCGGACAATGCCACCGCGATGAACGCGCTGGGGTACACCCTGGCCGACCGGACCGACCGCTACGAGGAGGCCTACGAGCTGATCACGCAGGCCCTCGAGCAGCGTCCCGATGACGCAGCCGTGGTCGACAGCTACGGCTGGGTGCTCTACAAGCTCGGGCGGCTGGACGAGGCCGAGGAGCAGTTGCGGCGGGCCTGGAGCATGATGGAGGACGGCGAGATCGCCAGTAATCTGGCCGTCGTGTTGTGGGAGCAGGGCGAGCGCGACGAGGCGCGCGATCTGCTCGAGAAGGCGCTGGAGCGCGAACCCGGACACGAGCGGCTGCAGCGCGTCCGGCGCGAGCTGCTCGAATGACGCGAATGAGAGGGTCGGGTGTGCGCGCGGCACTCGCGCTGCTGATCGTAATACTGCTCGCCGGGTGTGCCGCCCTGCCCGAGGTGGATCGGGGCGACGCCGCGCAAAGGGCCTTCGAGGAGCGCAGCGAGAGGCTCGCCGCCATCGAAACCTGGCGCCTGGTGGCCCGCCTGGGGCTGGATACCGAGCGTGAATACTGGTCCGCACAGCTCAACTGGCGGGTGCAGGAGGGTACGCATATCCTCGATCTGTCCGGTCCGATGGGACGGGGTGGCGGTCGATTGACCCTCGCCGAGGGGCAGCCGGCGCGGCTGGTGACGCGCGACGGCCAGCATCACAGCGCGCGCGATCCGGATGTCCTGGCGCAGCGTCTCACCGGCGATGCGATTCCGGTGTCGGGGATGGTCTACTGGGTACGCGGGCTCCCGGACCCGGCGCATGCCTACGAGCGCGAAGTGGATGCCGAAGGGCGTCCGATCCGCATCCGTCAGGCCGGCTGGGAAATCGAATACGGCGAGTACGAGGAATTCGACGGCGAGTCCCTGCCGGTGCGCATGGAGCTGCAGCGCGATGCGCTCACGCTGCGCGCCGTGATCCGCCAGTGGCAGATGGGAGACGGATCCGCCTGATGGACAAGCTCTTTGCGCAGATCTTCCCCGCGCCCGCGAAGATCAACCGCTTCCTGCACATCACCGGTCGGCGCGCGGACGGCTACCACGAGCTGCAGACCGTGTTCCAGTTCATCGATCTGGAGGACCGGCTGCGCTTCGAGCCGCGCCCCGGCGGGGAGGTGGCGATGGCCTCCGCGGATGCGGTGGACGGGTCGGAAAACCTGTGCGTGCGCGCTGCCCGCCTGGTGTTCGAGGCCGCCGGCCGGCACGAGGGGGTGACGATCCACCTCGACAAGCGCCTTCCGGTCGGTGGCGGGGTGGGCGGAGGCAGCTCCGACGCCGCCACTACCCTGGTTGCGCTGAATTATCTGTTCGAGCTGGGCCTGGACGAATCGACCCTGGCCGATCTCGGCCTGCGTCTCGGCGCGGACGTGCCGGTCTTCGTGCGCGGCCGCGCCGCATGGGCCGAAGGCGTGGGCGAAACCCTGGTTCCGGTGCGGCCCGACTGCCCCTGGGCGCTGCTGATCGACCCCGGTGTCCCGGTCGCCACCGGAACCATGTTCGGATCAGGAGAATTGACACGCGACTGTCCCACCGAGAGAATTTCGCACGCGGTCGACGGCGCGGCATTTGGGAACGTCTTCGAACCGGTGGTTCGGACGCGCTATCCGGATATCGCCCGGGCGCTGGACTGGCTGGGCTCGCAGACCGACCGGGCCCGCCTGAGCGGAACCGGCGGTTGCGTGTTCGGGCTGTTTCGCGAGCGCGCCGACGCCGAAAGGGCACGCGAGGAGCAGCCGCTGCCCTGGAGCAGCCGGGTCACCCGGCTGCGCAACGAGTCGCCCCTGCGGGCGTGGTTGCCCGAGTCGGGCCGCCATTCTACTGGGCCGTAGCCAAGCGGTAAGGCAACGGGTTTTGATCCCGTCATGCGCAGGTTCGAATCCTGCCGGCCCAGCCATACAATCGCCCCGCGCCGAAGGCGAGGGGCACCTGACAACCGGGCGGCAGGATGAGAACCGTGAAAGGTTCGACTCGAGCGGCGCAGCCGCGAGAGAACGCCGCCGAAGGCGGCGGCCCGGAGGGCGGCGCGCAGCGCCGTAATCCTGCCGGCCCAGCCATACAATCGCCCCGCGCCGAAGGCGAGGGGCCATATTCCCGAACCCCGGCCCCGGCCGGGGTTCCTTACTGGAGACCGCGCCATCCGGGCGCGGTTCCGCACCACCCAGACCGGGACAAGTCGTGGTCGACAAGAGTCGCATGATGATCTTCGCGGGGAACGCCAACCCGCGACTGGCACAGGGCGTTGCCGAGCATCTCGGCCTGCCGATGGGCAAGGTAACCGTCGGCCGGTTCAGTGACGGCGAGGTCCAGGTCGAGATCCTGGAAAACGTTCGCGGACGCGACGTCTTCCTGATCCAGCCCACCGGGCAGCCCACCAACGAGAACCTGATGGAGCTCGTGATCATGGTGGATGCCCTGCGCCGCGCCTCGGCCGGGCGTATCACCACGGTGATTCCGTATTTCGGTTATGCCCGCCAGGATCGCCGCGTGCGCTCGGCAAGGGTGCCGATCTCGGCCAAGGTCGTGGCCAACATGATCGAGGCGGTGGGCGCCGATCGCGTGCTGACGATCGACGTTCATGCCGATCAGGTTCAGGGGTTTTTCAACGTTCCGGTGGACAACATCTATGCCTCGCCGGTGCTGCTGGGCGATGTCTGGCGGCACGTCTCCGGCGACCTGACGGTGGTCTCGCCGGACGTCGGCGGGGTGGTGCGCGCCCGCGCCATCGCCAAGCGGCTGGACGATGCCGACCTGGCCATCATCGACAAGCGCCGTCCGCGCGCCAACGAATCCGAAGTGATGCACATCATCGGGGACGTGCGCGGCAAGTCCTGCATCATCATCGACGACCTGGTGGATACGGCCGGCACCCTGTGTCAGGCGGCGAAGGCGCTGAAGCAGCATGGCGCCTCCTCGGTCAGCGCCTATGCCACTCACCCCGTGCTTTCCGGCGCGGCGATTGATAACATAAACGGTTCGGCGCTGGACGAGCTGGTGGTGACCGACACCCTGGCCCTCCAGCCCAACGCGCAGGCCTGTCCGAAGATCCGGCAGCTTTCGGTCGCGGAGATGCTCGCGGAGACCATCCGCCGCATCAACCGCGAGGAGTCCGTGAGCTCGCTGTTCGTGGACTGAGCCCGGGCCGGCGGAACCCGGCCTGCGTCGCCGGCGGTCGCCGGCTGCCCCGAATCCGGGAGGATGGGCCTCCCGCTTTACGCCTCACCTGGTCGCGGGTGGGGCGCGTTCATTCTGGAGAACGTCATCATGAGCATGAGTTTTACCCTTGAAGCCGAAAAGCGTGACGAACAGGGTTCGAGTGCGAGCCGCCGCCTGCGTCGCGCCGGCAAGCTGCCTGCCATTCTGTATGGCGGCGAAGATCCCGCAGTGCCGATCACGCTGGATCACAACGCGATGGTCCACAACCTGAAGGAAGATGCGTTCTACTCGCACATCCTGACGGTCAAGCTGGACGGCCAGTCGCAGAAGGCGATCCTGCGCGATGTGCAGCGCCATCCGTTCAAGCCCACCATCTATCACGTGGATCTGCTGCGCGTGAGCGCCAACCAGCCGATCCGCGTGAACGTGCCCATCCATTTCCTCAATGAGGAGACCTGCAAGGGCGTGAAGCCCGGCGGCGGCATGATCAACCGTCAGGTCAACGAGATCGAGGTCGAGTGCCTGCCGGACGACCTGCCGGAATCGATCGACATCGACATGACCGACGTCGACGTGGGCGAGACGCTGCACCTGTCCGACCTGAAGGGCAATCTGCCCAAGGGTGTCGAGATGGTCGCGCTGATGCAGGGCGACGAATACGACTACGCGGTCGTGACCGTGCAGCTGCCGCGTTCCGCCAAGGGTGGCGGCGGTGGTGGTGCGGCCGCCGCCGAGGGCGCCGAAGGCGAGGAAGGTGGTGACGAGGCCGCGGGCGAGGAAGCCGGCGGCGAGGAAGACAACGGCTGAACGCCGCGGTCACGACCTCCCGCATGACCAGCCGACCTGCGCCGATTCGCCTGGTGGTCGGGCTGGGCAACCCGGGCCCGCGTTACGCCGAAACCCGGCATAACGCGGGCTTCTGGTTTGTGGATGCCCTGGCCCGTGATCACGGCGTCCGCTTTCGCCCGGAGAACCGCTTCGATGGCGAGGCTGCCCGGCTGACCCTCCCCGAAGGTGATGCCTGGCTGCTCAAGCCGATGTCCTTCATGAACAGGAGCGGCCTGCCGGTGCGCAAATGCGCCGATTTCTATCGCATCGCCCCGGAGGAGATCCTGGTCGTCCACGACGAGCTGGATCTCGAGCCCGGGGTGGTCCGCCTGAAGCATGGCGGAGGGCATGGCGGGCACAACGGTCTGCGCGACCTGCACCGGCACCTGGGCGGCCCCGCCTACTGCCGTCTGCGCGTCGGTATCGGTCATCCCGGCGAACGCGACCAGGTGGTCCCGTTCGTGCTGGATCGTCCCGATCGCGATGCGGCTCGGGCGATCGGCGAGGCACTGGACGACGCGGCGCGCGAGATCCCGGCCCTGCTGGCCGGCCGCTGGGACGAGGCCGTGCGCCATCTGCACGGTCGCGGCTCCGGCTGAGCCCGCACCGAGTTACATCCGAGGAAATCCCATGAGTCTGAAATGCGGCATCGTCGGCCTGCCCAACGTCGGCAAGTCGACCCTGTTCAACGCCCTGACGCGCGCGGAGATCGCCGCGGAGAACTACCCCTTCTGCACCATCGACCCCAACGTTGGCGTGGTGGAGGTGCCGGATCCGCGGCTGGAGAAACTGGCAGCGCTGGTGTCGCCGGAGCGGGTCCTCCCGACGACCGTGGAGTTCGTCGACATTGCGGGGCTGGTCTCCGGGGCGGCTCAGGGCGAGGGGCTGGGCAATCAGTTCCTCGCGCATATTCGCGAGACCGATGCCATCGCACAGGTGGTGCGCTGCTTCGAGGACGATGACATCGTTCACGTATCCGGGCGCGTGGATCCGCTGGCGGACATCGAGACCATCAGCACCGAGTTGATGCTGGCGGACCTGGAGACCGTCAACAAGGCCCTCACGCGCCTGACTCGGGCCGCCAAGTCCCAGGACAAGGAAGCCATCGCCCGGCTGCAGGCCGCGGAGAAGGTCGCCGAGGGGCTGGGCGAGGGCATCCCGGTGCGTGCCCAGGCGCTGGAGCCGGAGGAGCTCGAGCTGCTGCGCGATCTGCACCTGCTGACCATCAAGCCGCTGATGTATATCGCCAACGTGAATGAAGCGGGGCTGGCCGAGGACAACGAGCAGGTGCGCGCGGTGCGCGAGAAGGCCGCCGAGGAGGGCGCGCAGGTGGTCAGCGTGTGCGCTGCCATCGAGGCCGAGATCGCGGTGCTGGAACCTGACGAGCGTGCCGAGTTCCTGGCCGATCTGGGTCTCGAGGAACCCGGTCTCGACCGGGTGATCCGCACCGCCTACGAGCTGCTGGACCTGCAGACCTTCTTCACCGCCGGAGAGAAGGAGGTGCGCGCCTGGACCGTGCGTCGGGGCTCCACCGCGCCGCAGGCCGCGGGCGTGATCCACACCGACTTCGAGAAGGGCTTCATTCGTGCCGAGGTGGTCGCCTACGACGACTACGTGGAGCATGGCGGCGAACAGGGGGCCAAGGATGTCGGCAAGTGGCGGCTCGAAGGCAAGGAATACGTCATGCGTGAAGGGGACGTTGTACATTTTCGCTTCAATGTCTGAGTATAATACTCGGACTTTGTCGCGGGGGCGGCACCGCTGCGCCCGGCACGTTTCCTTATCGCAATCACCCATCAGGCCCGTATCAGGAGTACAGCAATGGATGTAATGGACCGTATCCGCCAGCAGGTGGAAGAAAACCCGGTCGTGATCTTCATGAAGGGGAGCCCGCAGTTCCCGATGTGCGGCTTCTCCAGCCGCGCGGTGGAGGCGCTCAAGCGCTGCGAGCGCGAGTTCGGCTACGTGAACGTGATCGCCGACCAGGAGGTCATGCAGAATCTGCCGCGCTTCGCCGACTGGCCGACCTTCCCGCAGGTCTATATCGACGGCGAGCTCATCGGCGGCTGCGACATCACCCTGGAGATGTTCGAAAGCGGCGAGCTGAAGAAGATGGTCGACGAGGCCCACGACAAGCACGCCCAGCGCAACGCCGGCTGAGGCGCCTGGCCCGCGGCGTGCCCGGCCCGTCATCGCGATTGCGGTGGCGGGCCTTTTTTGTGCTCAGCTGCCGGGCGGCAGTTCCTCGGGGTCGGGCAGCTGCAGCGCGGCCTGCGGCACGCCGATGTGGTCCTGCCAGTGGTTGGCGACCGCGCAGAACAGGTCGGCGGTCTTTTCGGCATCGAAGGCCGCGCTGTGCGCGGAATCGTTGTCCCACTCCAGCCCGGCGGCGCGCGCCGCGCGCGCAAGAACGGTCTGGCCGTAGGCCAGTGCGGCCAGCGACACGGTGTCCAGGCTGCTGAACGGGTGGAAGGGGTTGCGCTTGATCCCGCAGCGGTCCGCCGCCTTGTGCACGAACCCGAGGTCGAAATGGGCGTTGTGTCCCACCAGGATCGCGCGCTTGCAAAGATTCAGCTTGACCTCGCGACGGACCTCACTGAACAGCCGGCCCATGGCCTGATCCTCCGGCCACGCCGCGCGCAGCGGATGGTAGGGGTCGATCCCGTTGACCTCCAGCGACTTCGGATCCATCTCCGAGCCTTCGAACGGACGCACGTGCAGGCTGACGGTATGGGCGCGCTCCAGGCGATCCTGCTCGTTGCGGCGCAGGAAGACCGCGGCCACCTGCAGCAGTGCGTGGCGTTCGCAGTCGAAACCCCCGGTTTCCACATCGACGACCACGGGCAGGAAGCCGCGGAAGCGGTGGGCCATGGGGCGGTGCGAGGGGTCGAGCTGGGCGGGTGCGGCCATGCGGTTACCTTGGTTCGGATCGATTCCGGGAAGATCTTTGCATATCCTTCCCGTTTTGCGGGAGATCGGCGCCATAGAACGCTTTCGCTTGACCTGTTGGCAACACAGTCGGGATACTTGCGCCTTTCTGTCCGCCCGGGCCGCGGCATGGTAGCAGAACCGCCCCGCGCCCGGTGGCACGGCCCCGCGCCCGCGAACCGTTTCCCAACCCGTTTTCAGGGGTAGACGCATGGACCTGAACGCCATCCCGAATGACATCGATCCGCAGGAAACCCAGGAGTGGATCGACGCCCTTGCCTCCGTGATGGAGGCCGACGGGCCCGAACGGGCGCACGCCCTGCTGGAGGCCCTGGTGGACAAGGCCCGGCGCAGCGGAGCCTATCTCCCGTACTCGGCCAACACCGCCTACGTGAATACCATCCCGCCGCACCTCGAGCCGGTGTACCCCGGCGACGGCGCGCTGGAACATCGTATCCGTTCCTACATCCGCTGGAACGCGATGGCGATGGTGGTCAAGGCCAACCGGGTGTCGCCGGAACTGGGTGGTCACATCGCGTCCTTCGCCTCCGGGGCCACGCTCTACGACGTCGGCTTCAACCATTTCTGGCGCGCCCCGTCGCACGAGCACGGCGGTGATCTGGTGTTCGCTCAGGGGCATTCCTCGCCGGGGATCTACGCCCGTGCCTTCCTCGAAGGGCGCCTGACCGAGGAGCAGCTGGATCACTTCCGCCGCGAGGTGGACGGCAAGGGGCTGTCCTCCTACCCGCACCCCTGGCTGATGCCGGACTTCTGGCAGTTCCCGACGGTGTCCATGGGGCTGGGCCCGATCATGAGCATCTATCAGGCGCGCTTCATGCGCTACCTGCAGGATCGCGGGCTGGCGCAGACCGAGAATCGTCATGTGTGGAGCTTCGTCGGCGACGGCGAGGTCGACGAGCCCGAGACCATGGGGGCGATCACCCTGGCCTCGCGCGAGAAGCTGGACAACCTGACCTGGGTGGTGAACTGCAACCTGCAGCGCCTCGACGGGCCGGTGCGCGGCAACGGCAAGATCGTGCAGGAGCTGGAAGCGATCTTCCGTGGCGCCGGCTGGAACGTCATCAAGGTCCTGTGGGGGCGCTACTGGGAGCCGCTGCTGGCCAAGGACACCGACGGCCTGCTGCAGAAGCGCATGATGGAGGCGGTCGACGGCGACTACCAGAACTACAAGGCCAACGACGGGGCCTACGTGCGCGAGCACTTCTTCGGCAAGTATCCCGAGCTGAAGGCGATGGTCGCCAACATGTCCGACGAGGAGATCTGGCGCCTGAATCGCGGCGGTCACGACCCGGTCAAGGTCTACGCGGCCTACAAGGCGGCCATGGAGCATACCGGGCAGCCGACCGTGATCCTGGCGCACACCGTCAAGGGCTACGGCATGGGGTCGGCGGGCGAGGCCCAGAACCGCACCCACAGCCAGAAGAAGATGGACACGGAGGACATGAAGCACTTCCGTGACCGCTTCAACATCCCGCTGTCCGACGAGCAGGTGGAACGGGCCGAGTATCTCAAGCCGGATCCCGACTCCGACGAGATGCAGTACATGCACGAGCGGCGCAAGGCGCTCGGGGGTTACCTGCCGCAGCGGCGGCACATGACTACGCCGCTGGAGGTCCCGGAGCTGGACGCCTTCTCCGGGCTGCTGGAGGATTCCGGCGACCGCGAGATGTCCACCACCATGGCCTTCGTGCGCATGCTGCAGATCCTCGCGCGCGACAAGAAGATCGGCCGGCACGTGGTCCCGATCGTCCCGGATGAGGCGCGTACCTTCGGCATGGAAGGCCTGTTCCGCCAGCTGGGCATCTATTCCTCGGTCGGTCAGCTCTATGAGCCGCAGGACAAGGACCAGGTGATGTATTACAAGGAGGACAAGGGCGGCCAGATCCTGGAGGAAGGGATCAACGAGGCCGGCTCGATCTCCTCCTGGATCGCCGCCGCGACGTCCTACTCCACCCACGGCGTGGCGACCATCCCGTTCTACATCTTCTATTCGATGTTCGGGTTCCAGCGCATCGGCGACCTGATCTGGGCCGCCGGCGACCAGCGGGCGCGCGGTTTCCTGATCGGCGGCACCGCCGGCCGCACCACCCTGGCCGGCGAGGGGCTGCAGCACAACGACGGCCACAGCCACATGATGGCGGCCAACGTGCCCAACTGCATTGCCTACGACCCGACGTTCGCCTACGAGCTGGCAGTGATCGTGCAGGACGGCATGCGGCGCATGTTCCGCGAGCAGGAGAGCGTCTTCTACTACATCACGGCGATGAACGAAAACTACCATCAGCCGGCGATGCCGGAGGGCGCCGAAGAGGGCATCCGCCGCGGCCTGTATCGTTTCCAGGCCGGAGGACGCAAGAAAAAGAAGGTCCGCCTGCTGGGTTCCGGCACCATCCTGCGCGAGGCGATCGAGGCCGCGGCGCTGCTGGAGCAGGACTTCGGTGTGTCGGCCGAGGTCTGGAGCGCGACCAGTTTCACCGAGCTGGCGCGTGACGGTCGCGACTGCGAGCGCCATGCCCGGCTGCATCCGGACGCGAAGCCGCGTCGCAGCTGGGTCGAGCAGTGCCTGGGCGGTTCCGAGGCGCCGGTGGTCGCGGCCACCGACTACGTGTCGAACTTCGCCGATCAGATCCGCGCCTATGTGCCCGCCGACTATCGCGTGCTGGGCACCGACGGTTTCGGCCGTTCGGACCTGCGCTCCGCGCTGCGGCGCCACTTCGAAGTCGACCGCTACCACATCGCGGTGACCGCACTGAAGGCCCTGGCCGATGCCGGGACCGTCGAGGCGAAGACCGTCCGCGAGGCGATCGACAAATACGAGATCGACACCGATCGTCCCAACCCCCTGCAGGCCTGAGGCCGGCGTCCCGAGGCAGGAGCAGACATGAGCGACACGATTACGGTTGAAGTCCCCGACATCGGTGACTTCAAGGACGTCGAGATCATCGAGGTACTGGTCAAGCCGGGTGACACCGTGGCGCCCGAGGACCCGCTGATCACCCTGGAGTCGGACAAGGCCTCCATCGAGATCCCGGCACCGCAGGGCGGTACCGTGCAGGGCATGAAGGTCAAGGCCGGGGACCGCGTCTCGCAGGGGGATGCGATCCTCGAACTGGCCCCCGCGGACGAGGCTGCCGCCAGTGGTGCCGGGGAAGCTCCGGCGGAGGCCACCGCCGAGCCGGCCGCCTCCGCCGGAGGCGAAGAAACGGCACCCGCGGCCTCGGCCAGCGCGCCGGATACGGGGTCCGCGCCGGCCAGGGCATCGGCCGGCGACTCGGGTAGTACCGGCGGGCAGGGCGGCCAGGGTGGCCCGCGGCCATCGCCCACCGCCCATATCGAGAACGAGTCCGCGTTCCGTCGCGCCCACGCCTCGCCCGCGGTGCGCAAGTTCGCGCGCGAGCTGGGCGTCGACCTGTCCAAGGTCGAGGGGAGCGGTCGCAAGGGGCGCATCCTGCGCGAGGACGTGCAGGCTTTCGTCAAGCGCGCGCTCAGCCAGCCCGCCGGTTCCGGACTGGGGGTCGAACCCATGCCGGAGATCGATTTCTCCGAGTTCGGTCCGATCGAGACCCAGCCGCTGTCAAAGATCAACCGGCTCACCGGCCAGAACCTGCATCGCAACTGGGTCACCGTTCCGCACGTGACGCAGTTCGACGAGGCCGACATCACCGAGCTGGAGGACTTCCGCAAGTCGCTGAAGGCCGAATACGAGAAGCAGGGGATCAAGATCACTTTCCTGCCGTTCCTGATGAAGGCGGTGGTCTCCGCGCTCAAGGAATACCCGCGCTTCAATGCCTCGCTGGACGCGACCGGCGAGAACCTGGTGATCAAGCAGTACTACCACCTGGGCGTGGCCGTGGATACGCCGGATGGTCTGGTGGTTCCGGTCGTGCGTGACGTGGACCGCAAGAGTCTGGTGGACATCGCCTCCGAACTGATGGACCTGTCGAAGCGGGCGCGCGAGAAGAAACTCAAGCCCGCCGACATGCAGGGCGGCTGCCTGACCATCTCCAGCCTCGGCGGCATCGGTGGTACCCAGTTCACGCCCATCGTCAATGCCCCGGAGGTCGCCATCCTCGGGGTGTCGAAGGCCTCGATGCAGCCGGTCTGGAACGGCGAGGAATTCGAGCCGCGTCTGGTGCTGCCGATGGCCCTGTCCTACGACCACCGGGTGATCGACGGGGCCCTGGGTGCCCGCTTCACCACCACGCTGAGCGCGCTGCTGTCCGACATGCGGCGCATGCTGCTGTAATCACCGGAGCTTTGTCATGAGTCAGACCACCACCGTCGAAGTCCCCGACATCGGCGACTTCAAGGATGTCGAGATCATCGAGGTCCTGGTCCAGCCGGGCAGCACGATCGCCCCGGAAGACCCGCTGATCACGCTCGAATCGGACAAGGCGACCATCGATGTCCCGGCACCGCAGGCGGGTACGGTCAAATCCGTGCACGTAAAGACCGGCCAGCGGGTGTCACAGGGGGATCCGATCCTGGAACTGGAGGCCGGCGCGGAGGCCGCGGACAGCGAGGCTTCGCCCGCCCCGGCGGAGGATACCGAGGCGGCGTCCGCGGAGCCCGCCGGCGCGGCCGGGGCGTCCTCCACCCCGGCGCCGCAGGCCGCGGCCGACCCGAACACCGACAGCCAGTGCCAGGTGCTGGTGCTGGGCTCCGGCCCCGGCGGCTACACCGCTGCGTTCCGCGCCGCGGACCTGGGCCTGGACGTGGTGATGGTCGAACGCTATCCCCAGATCGGCGGGGTCTGCCTGAACGTCGGCTGCATCCCGTCCAAGGCACTGCTGCACGCCGGCGAGGTGCTGCACGAGGCCGAGCGCTTCGCCGCGCTGGGCATCAAGTTCGGCGAGCCCGAGATCGACCTCGACGGCCTGCGTGGCTACAAGGACAAGACGGTCAAGAAGCTGACCGGCGGCCTCAAGCAGCTGGCCAAGCAGCGCAAGGTGCGCGTGGTGCAGGGCGTCGGCGAATTCACCGGGGCCCACAGCATTGCCGTCGAGGGCGACAATGGCCGCGAGGTGATCGGTTTCGAGCACGCGATCATCTCCGTCGGGTCGCAGGCGGTGAAACTGCCCGGCTTTCCCTGGGACGATGACCGGGTGATGGACTCCACCGATGCGCTGGATCTGGCTGACATCCCCGAGCGCATGCTGGTGGTCGGCGGCGGCATCATCGGCCTGGAGATGGCCTGCGTGTACGAGTCGCTGGGCACGAAGGTCACGGTGGTGGAACTCTCGGACACCCTGATGCCGGGGGCGGACCGCGACATCGTGCGCCCGTTCGAGAAGCGCGCGAAGAAGCGCTTCGAGAACATCTTCCTCAAGAGCAAGGTGACCGGGGCCGAGGCCACCGAGCAGGGCATCGTCTGCCGCTTCGAGGGCGAGGCGAAGGGCCTGCCGGAAGAGGACACCTTCGACCGCGTGCTGGTGGCCGTGGGGCGCAGCCCGAACGGCGCGAAGATCAACGCCGAGGCCGCCGGGGTACAGGTCAGCGAGCGCGGCTTCATCGAGGTCGACAGCCAGCAGCGCACCAATGTCGAGCACATCTTCGCCATCGGCGACGTGGTCGGCCAGCCGATGCTGGCGCACAAGGCCACCCACGAGGGCAAGGTGGCGGCCGAGGTGATCGCCGGGCACAAGGTGCACTTCGACGCCCGCGCGATCCCGTCGGTGGCCTACACCCACCCGGAGGTTGCGTGGATGGGCGTGACCGAGGAACAGGCGCAGGCCGACGGCATCGAATATACCAGGGGCGTATTCCCCTGGGCCGCCTCCGGCCGGGCAATCGCGCTGGGCGCCGAGGACGGCATGACCAAGCTGCTGTTCGACGCCGAGGGCCGGGTGATCGGCGCCGGCCTGGTCGGCCCGTCCGCCGGCGACCTGATCGGCGAGGCGATGCTGGCGCTGGAGATGGGCGCGGAGATGGAGGACATCGGCCTGACCGTGCATCCGCATCCGACGTTGAGCGAGACGGTGGCCTTTGCCGCCGAGGCCGCGCACGGCTCGATTACCGACATCCTGCCGCCGAAGAAGGGTTAGAGGCGGGTGCGCCGCGAGTCACGTCCGGGGTTGCCGCGGGTCGCCGGGCGGCTGGCGGCCTGGCTGACCGGCGCCGCGCTGGTCCTGCTGGCCGCTCCGGCGCCGGGCGGCACGCTGCATCAGGAGACGCTCGAGCGCTCGGACTGGACCCGCGTCGAGATCGACGACCTGTGCCGCCTGGAACAGCGGGTGCGCCACGGCGGTTCGCTGCAGTTCGAGACCCGTCCCGGTCTGGCGGTCCGCGCGTTCTGGGATCCGCCCTATCCCATGTCCGGGCGCTCGCAGGCGCCGCTGGAAACCGGGGCACCGGAATGGCTGCCCGGCGACGGCCCGGCGCCATTGTCGCTGATGCTGCGGGCGGGCCCGGACGACCGCTTCCGTGTGCCGGACGATCGCGTGCAGGCCCTCAAGGCCCGTTTGCTCGCCGGCCATGATGTGCGCATCGGGTTCCCCGACGGCGAGGACATCGTGCATTTCCGTGGCATCCGTTTCGGCCGCCGGGTCGAGGGATTCCGCATCTGTCAGGCGGAGCAGCGTATGGCCGAAGGGGCCCCGGAGGCCGGTGACGGAACGGCACGCGAGCGCTGGGTGGTCTATTTTGATTCCGGGCGCACGGCTCTGGACGGTGAGGCCCGGGCGACGCTGGACCGGGTGGTGGCCGCGCTGGACGGGGTCGAAGGGCCACGATTGCGGGTGATCGGCTTGACCGATGCCGAAGGCCCGGACAGAGTGAACCGGCGAATCAGCCAGCAGCGGGCCGAAACCGTGCGTGACGCGCTTGGCGAGGCCGGCCTGGGCGAAGCCGAGATCGAAATCGAGGCCGGGGGCGTCGCTCCCGGGGTCGAGGACGAGTCACGCGATGCCCGTCGCGCCGAGATCTGGTGGGTGGGCGAGCGCGACAGCAGCCGCTCCGGGGCTCCGGGTGAGGATCCGGCACCGGAGGCTGCCGGTGACGCCGACCCCGCCGGGGGTGCCCCGGCCGCTCCGCAGCCGGTGGAACCCGGGGACGGTACGGCCTGGTAGCCGGACCCGCCGCCATGGCTCGATGCGCCCGGCCGACTGGCCGGCGTAAACATTGATTCAGTGTCTTTCCCAAGGATTGCATGCCCATGAGTTCGAACATCAAGCGCGTCGTCCTCGCCTATTCCGGCGGTCTGGATACCTCGGTCATCCTCAAGTGGCTGGAGGAGCAGTACGGCTGCGAGGTCATCACCTTCACTGCCGACCTCGGGCAGGGCGAGGAGGTCGAACCGGCCCGCGCCAAGGCCGAGGCCCTGGGGGTCAAGCAGATCTACATCGAGGACCTGCGCGAGATCTTCGTGCGCGACTACGTCTTCCCGATGTTCCGCGCCAACACGGTCTACGAGGGCGAATACCTGCTGGGGACCTCCATCGCCCGACCGCTGATCGCGCGGCGGCTGGTCGAGATCGCCGAGGAGACCGGCGCCGACGCGATCGCGCATGGCGCGACCGGCAAGGGCAACGATCAGGTGCGCTTCGAACTGGGTGCCTACGCGCTCAAGCCGGGGATCGAGGTGATCGCTCCGTGGCGCGAATGGGATCTCAATTCGCGCGAGCGCCTGATGGCGTACGCCGAACAGCACGGCATTCCGGTGGACTATGCCCAGGCGGGCAAGAAGTCTCCGTACTCGATGGACGCCAACCTGCTGCACATTTCCTACGAGGGCGGTCCGCTGGAGGATCCGTGGACCGACTCGGAGGAAGACATGTGGCGCTGGTCGGTGTCGCCCGAGGCCGCGCCGGACGAGCCCGAGGTCCTCACCATCGGCTTCGAGAACGGTGACCCGGTCTCCATCAACGGCGAGAAGCTGTCGCCGGCCGCGCTGCTGTCGAAGCTGAACGAGCGCGGCGGGGCCCATGGCATCGGCCGGCTGGACATCGTCGAGAACCGTTATGTCGGCATGAAGTCGCGCGGCTGCTACGAGACCCCGGGCGGTACCATCCTGCTGCGTGCGCGCCGCGCGCTGGAGTCGATCACCCTGGATCGCGAGGCCGCCCACCTGAAGGACGAGCTGATGCCGCGCTACGCCAGCATCATCTACAACGGCTACTGGTGGAGCCCCGAACGGCGCATGCTGCAGGCCGCGATCGACGAGTCCCAGGGCGTGGTCAACGGCGAGGTGCGCCTGCGCCTGTACAAGGGCAACGTGATGGTGGCCGGTCGCCAGTCGCCGGACAGCCTGTTCGACGAGTCCATCGCGACCTTCGAGGACGACGCCGGCGCGTACGACCAGAAGGACGCCGAAGGCTTTATCCGGCTCAACGCGCTGCGCCTGCGGATCGCGGCCAGCCGCAACCGCAGCGGGACCTGAGGTCATGGGCTTCCCGGGGCGTCCGCGAGGGTCGGCGCGGGGCATGCTGCGGTGGCTGGTCGTGCCCGGGCTGGCGCTCGGTCTGCTGCTTGGTCTGGCCGGCTGCGCCAGCGTACCGTCCGAGGACCGCCATCCGGATGATCCCTGGGAGTCCTACAACCGCGCGATGTTCGCCTTCAACCAGGAGGTGGACCAGGCGATCCTCAGGCCCACGGCCGTGCAGTACCGCCGCCTGCCCGACCCGGTGCAGACGGGCGTCGGCAATTTCTTCTCCAACCTCAACGACGTGACGGTCCTGTTCAACAACCTGTTGCAGGGCAATCTGCACGCCGCGGCCTCGGATACCAGCCGGCTGATGTTCAACACCACGTTCGGTCTGGCCGGCCTGATCGACGTCGCCTCGCCGATGGGACTGGACAAGAACAACGAGGATTTCGGCCAGACCCTCGGTGCCTGGGGGGTGCCGTCCGGGCCCTATCTGCAGCTGCCGCTGCTGGGGCCCAGCACCGCACGGGATGCGCCCGCCCGCCTGGTCGACAGTCAGACCGATCCGCGCAACGTCCGCAGCATCCGGCGCGATCGCACGCCGCTGTGGGTCGGCCTGGTGGTGGTGGACGTGGTCGACATGCGCGCGGGGCTGATCGACACCGAGGCCATGATCGAACAGCTTTCCGATGACCCCTACATCGCCATGCGCCGGGCGTATCTGCAGCGGCGCGATTTCCTTACCGGGGGCCGGCGAGCCGACGAGCGGGCCGAAGAAATGCTGGACGAACTCGAGGAACTGGAGGCGCTGGAAGCCATGGAGGCCGAGGAGTGAACGGCCTGCTGGTGATGCTGGACATCCTGCGGGCCCGGCGTGGCCCGCAGGACCTGCCGGCGGACCCCGCGCTCGCGGTGTTCTGGACCGGGGTCGCGGTGGCCGTGGGGCTGGCCATCGGCGTGCCGATGTACGGCGCAACCCCGGCCCTGGTCATGAATCTGGTGGACGTGGCGGTGCTGTTCGGCTTCGTGGCCCTGGCGCTGCGGTTTCAGGGCTTTGTCGGGCGCCAGGTCCAGACCTATACCGCGATGGTGGGCACCGGCGCGATCCTCGGCCTGCTGATGGCGTTGCTGACGCTGGTCGCTCCGATTGATCCGGAGGCCGGGGAGGCTCCGCCGCTGGCAGTGCTGGGCATGTTGCTCCTGCTGGGCTGGTTGCTGTTCGTATATGGCCACATCCTGCACCAGGCCCTCGAACTGTCGAACCGCATGGCGGGGGTCGTGATCGCGCTGGGGTTCGTGCTGATCTCGTCGGTGATCACCCAGGGCGTGGCCGGGGCGGTGACGGCATGAACCGCTCCGCCGATCTGCACATCCTCGGGATCGGCGGGACGTTCATGGGAGGGCTGGCGCAGCTGGCGCGCGCCCGCGGCTATCGCGTGAGCGGCGCCGACGCGCAGACGCTTTATCCCCCCATGAGCGAGCAGCTGGCGGCCGCAGGCATCCCTTACCACGCGGGTTACGAGGCCGAAGCCCTGCCCGAGGACGTCCCGGTGGTGGTGGGCAACGTGATGACCCGTGGCACGCCCGCGGTGGAAGCGATGCTGGACCGCGGGCAGGCGTACACCTCCGGTCCCCAGTGGCTGGCGGAGCACGTGCTGCACGACCGCTGGGTGCTGGCGGTCGCGGGGACCCACGGCAAGACCACCACCAGCTCGCTGCTGGCCTGGATCCTGGAATACGCCGGCATGGCGCCGGGGTTCCTGATCGGCGGGGTCCCCGGCAACTTCGGCGTGAGCGCGCGCCTCGGGGAGTCGCCGTTCTTCGTGATCGAGGCGGACGAATACGACAGTGCGTTCTTCGACAAGCGTGCCAAGTTCGTCCATTACCGGCCACGGACCCTGGTGCTGAACAACCTCGAGTACGATCACGCCGACATCTACCCGGATCTGCAGGCGATCGAGCGTCAGTTTCATCATCTGGTGCGCACCGTGCCGGGCCAGGGCAAGATCCTGATGCCCGCCGGGGACGCCGCGCTGGAACGCGTGCTGGAGTCCGGCTGCTGGACACCGGTGGAGCGGCTCGCGACCGGCGAGGATGGCCCCGCAGACTCGCCGGTCGCGCTGAGCGCTCGCTCGCTGTCAGCCGACGGGCGCTGCTTCGAGGTCCTGGAAAACGAACAGCCGTGTGGTCGCGTTGAATGGTCGATGTGCGGTCGGCACAACCAGGCCAATGCCCTGGCGGCGCTGGCCGCGGCCCGCCACGCCGGCGTGCCGCTGACCACCGGGCTCGCAGCGCTGCCGGAGTTTCGCGGGGTCCGTCGACGCCAGGAACTGCGCGCGGAGATCGCCGGGGTCCGGGTCCTGGATGACTTCGCCCATCACCCCACCGCCATCCGCATGACCCTCGAGGGTCTGCGCGGCGGACTGGACGAGGGCGGGCGCCTGCTGGTGGCGCTGGAGCCCCGGTCCAACACCATGCGCATGGGGGTGCACGCGGGTGCGCTGGGCGATGCCCTGGATCGCGCCGACGGCGTGCACCTGTACCGGCCACCCGACCTGGACTGGGCCATCGGTCCGCTGCGCACCCGCCTGGAAGAACGCCTGACGGTGGCGGCGTCGGTGGATGAGCTGCTGCAGGGGCTGCTGGACGGCCTGCGACCCGGCGACACCCTGGTGATCATGAGCAACGGCGGTTTTGGCGGGCTGCATCAGCGCCTGATCGACCGCCTGCGGGAGGAGCGGTCATGAGTCGGCGCATCGCCCTGGCCCTGACCGGCGCGTCGGGGGCCCCCTATGGCCTGCGCCTGCTGGAGTGTCTGGTGCAGGCCGGGGTCGAAGTGCATCTGATGGTGTCGAAGCCGGGGCAGGTGGTGCTCGGGATGGAGACCGACCTCGGCGTGCCCGGGCGGCCGGCGGAGATCGCCCGGTTCTTCAGTGAACGCTACGCTGCCGCGCCGGGTCAGATCCAGTGTTACGGCCCGGATCAGTGGACCGCCCCGGTGGCCAGCGGCTCGGCGGCCCCCGAGTCCATGGTCGTGTGCCCCTGTACCACGGCCACGGTCTCGGCGGTGGCGACCGGGGCCTCGCGCGGGTTGATCGAACGCGCCGCCGACGTGGTCCTGAAGGAGCGCCGCCGCCTGATCCTGGTGGTGCGCGAGACCCCGTTCTCCGAGATCCATCTGGAGAACATGCTGCGCCTGACCCGCATGGGCGCCGTGGTGATGCCGGCCAATCCGGCGTTCTACCATCGCCCTGAAGGTCTGCAGGACCTGATCGATTTCATGGTGGCGCGGGTCCTGGATCACCTGCAGATCGAACACGCACTGGGTCCCCGCTGGGGGGCCGGGCATGGCCAAGCCGGAGAGGACGGCCCCGAATGAAGACGCTTCCGCTGTTTCCGCTGAACACCGTACTGTTCCCGGGTGGTCTGCTGCCGTTGCGGATCTTCGAAACGCGCTATCTCGACATGGTGCGTGGCTGCCTGCGCGACGACAGCGGCTTCGTGGTGGTGGCGATCGAGCCGCCCGCCGAGGGCGAAGAGCCGCCGGACGAATCGGATCCGACGGTGGGGTTCCATGCGGTGGGCACCGAGGCGCGCATCATCGACTGGGACCAGCGCTCCGATGGCCTGCTGGGCATCCTCGCCAAGGGGGCGCAGCGCCAGCAGATCCACAACCCGCGGCGCGGAGATGACGGACTGTGGCTGGGCGAGGTGGAGCCGCTGGACGAATGGCCGGCGGTCAGCCTGCCGGTGGACTATGCATCGCTGGCCGATCTGCTGGAGCGTCTGCTGGATCAGCTGGGCACGCCGTGGTCGCATCTCGAACGCCACCTGAATGATTCGGCCTGGGTGGCCGGACGGCTCGCCGAGCTGCTGCCGGTGGATCTCGCGGTCAAGCAGTCGCTGCTGGAATCCGATGATCCGATCGATCGTCTCGAGCGTCTGCGGGCGGCCATGCTCGCGCAGTCGTCTCCCTGACAGCATCCGGGCGGCCTGTTAAGGTAAAGGGCCGTAATTTCAAGCCGGAGCCGATCATGGCCGTTCAGGAACTCACGCAGGACAACTTCGAATCCACCATCACCGGGAATGACATCGTCATCCTGGATTTCTGGGCGCCGTGGTGCGGCCCGTGCCAGCAATTCGCGCCGACCTTCGAGGAAGCCTCGAACAAGCACGACGACGTCGTCTTCGCCAAGGTCAACACCGACGAGGAGCAGGGCATCGCCGGGGCCTTCCAGATCCGGTCCATCCCGACCCTGATGATCTTCCGCGAGCAGGTCATCGTGTTCTCGCAGCCCGGCGTGCTGTCCGCGGCGCAGCTGGACGAGGTGCTGGGCAAGGTGCGCGAGCTGGACATGGAGGCCGTGCGCGCCGACATCGAAAAGCAGCAGCAGGAACAGGAGCAGCAGGCCGGCGGCAACGCCTGAGTCCGGCACCTGCCGCAATAACCTCCCGCGGCCCGTTCCCGGGCCGCTCCGTCCGCCACTCGAACCGACCCTGACAAACCGACGAGGTCCCTCCCCCCCGTGTTCAGCGTGATGACCCAGATGGGGGCCCTGATCGTTGCCGGGGTCGGCTGGCGGATCCTGCAGCCCGGCGGTCTGGATGCCGAAACCACCCGCCGGGTCCTCACCACGCTCGTCTATTACCTGCTGCTGCCCGCGCTGGTGCTGCAGGTCCTGTGGACCGCACCGCTGGGTCTGGACTCGGTCCGCATTGCCCTGGTCGCCGCGGCGACGGTCCTGATCACCCTGGCCGTTACTGCCGGTGCCTGCCGAGCATGCACTGCCGACCGCGCCGCGGTGGGCGCGATGCTGCTGGCCGCTGCCTGGCCCAACGCGACCTATCTGGGCCTGCCGATCCTCGACAGTCTGTTCGGCGAGGCGGGGCGCGCGGTGGCCATCCAGTACGACCTGTTCGCCTGCCTGCCGCTGGTGCTGACCCTGGGCGTGGTTCTCGCGCGTCGCTACGGCGATGGTCGCATGCCGGCGGTGCATCCGCTGCGCGGCCTGTTGTCGGTGCCGTCGATCTGGGCCGCCCTCGCCGGTGTCACCCTGAACCTGGGCGGGGTGCCGCAGACGGTCTGGCTGGAGGAGTGGCTGGGACTGCTGGCGGATTCGGTGTCGCCGCTGATGCTGTTCGCGCTGGGCCTGGCACTGGTGTTCCACCGCTTTCACGGGCGCGACGCGCGGCCGCTGGCGGTCGTTGTGGGGATCCAGCTGCTGCTGGCACCGGCGGTGGCGCTGGGGCTGGTGTGGCTGCTGGGGATGGAGGGGATCCCCGCGACCGGAACGGTGCTGGAGGCGGCCATGCCGGCGATGGTGCTGGGGCTGGTGTTCTGTGACCGCTTCGGGCTGGATACGGGGCTGTACGCGGCCGCGGTGACCCTGACCACGGCCCTTTCGCTGATTACCCTGCCGCTGTGGTTCGCCCTGGCCGGCGGTCTTCTGGGGGGGTGAGCCTCAGGATTCCTCGCCGAAGCGGTCCGCGACCAGCTCGGTCAGGGCATCCAGCGCCGCCTCGGCATCCTCCGCGCCGTCGGTCCGGATGGTGATCTCCGAGCCCTGGGCGGCGGCCAGCATCATCACCCCCATGATGCTCTTGCCGTTCACTTCCTGTTCGTTGCGGGCGACGGTGACATCGGCGGTGTACTGACTGGCGAGGCTGACAAACTTCGCGGCGGCCCGGGCATGCATGCCCAGCCGGTTAACGATGGGAACTGCGCGCTGCGGCATCGCTGGATTCCTGGTCGCAGAGAAGGATTCCGTCATGGCCCCCGGACAGCGCCTTGTTGACCAGTTCGCTCAGGGGCAGATGGCGGTAGTTGAGTACGCGGACGAGCATCGGCAGGTTGACGCCCGCGATCACGCGCGCGTTGTGTCCGCGCGCCACGCGGCTGGCCACGTTGGCCGGCGTGGAGCCGAACATGTCGGTCAGGACCAGCACACCGGCACCGCTGTCGAGGGTCTCCATGCGGGCGCGGGCCTGCGCCTGGATATCGTCCGGATCGTCGCTTTGCGACATCGCCATGGACTCGCAGTCCTCGGGCAGGTCTCCCAGCATGCTCTGCGCGGTCTGCAGGAGTGTATCGCCCAGGTTTTGATGCGTGATCAGGATCAGACCGACGCCCATGGAACTACTCCGTTTCAGGGGAGAGAGAATCGAGCTCGCGATGACGGGTGCTAACAGTAACATGTTCCCGTTCGCGCCACGCAGCTGCCAGCCGTTCCACAAGGTAGACCGAGCGGTGGCGCCCGCCGGTACAGCCGATGGAGACCGTGGCATAGCTGCGATGGTCCGCCACCAGCCGCGGGATCCAGGTGTCGAGAAAGCCGTGGATGGAGTCGAACATCGCCCCGACCTCGCCATGGCTGTCGAGGAAATGCGCTACCGCCGGATCCAGTCCGGTCAGTGGCGCCAGTTCGCGCTCGTAGTAGGGGTTGGGCAGACAGCGCACGTCGAACACGAAATCGGAATCCAGCGGCGAGCCGTGCTTGAAGCCGAAGGACTGGAACAGCAGCGACAGGCCGGCGGTCTCGCGGCTGCCGACCCGGGCCCGGAGCGTGCGCGCGAGGTCGTGCATCGACAGCCGGCTGGTGTCCACGGTCAGGTCGGCCTCCACCGCCACGTGCCCCAGCCAGGTCCGTTCCATGCCGATCGCTTCCACCAGCGGGATGCCGTCGCGTGCCAGCGGATGGCGTCTGCGGGTCAGGTGGTAGCGACGCAGCAGGACCTCGTCGGAGGCATTGAGGAACAGCACCTCGACCTCCAGGCCCGATCCACGCAGCTCGCCCAGCAGCTGGCCGAATCCGCTGAGGGCGTCGAGGCCCGAACGGACGTCCACGCCCACGGCCAGATGGCGGTCACCGCCGGTGTCGTAATGACCGCTGCGGACCTTCTCCACCAGTTCCGGCAGCATCGGCAGCGGCAGGTTGTCGACACAGAAGTAGCCGGCGTCCTCCAGGGTATGCAGGGCGACGGTCTTGCCGGAACCCGACAGACCACTGACCAGCAGCAGACGCATGTCGGTCAGCCCTCGGGATCGGGGTTGGGGACCGTGGTGCTGGGCCCGCCGATGTGGAAGATGGATTCCTCCTGCTGATCCTCGCCCATCTGGCGCCGCTGGCGGGCGCGCAGGTCGTCCCCGGCGATGTAGCCCTGCATGTGCAGCAGGTGATTGCGGACCGCGGCCTCGATCATGACCGCGATGTTGCGCCCCGGCGCCACCGGCAGGCTGACCAGCGGGATGCGCAGGCCGAGGATCTCGCTCTCGCCGCGGCGCCCGTTCAGGCGATCGTCCGGCACCGGCGAGGGCTCGTTGTGATCGCGCAGATCGATAATCAGGCGCAGATACTTGCCGCCCTTGATCGCCGAGTCGCCGTACATCGCGCGGATGTTGAGCACGCCCAGGCCGCGCACCTCGAGCAGATCCTGGAGCAGGGCGGGGCAGTGTCCACGCACGATATCGGGGGCAATGCGCGCGAACTCGGGGGCATCATCGGCGATCAGCCGGTGGCCACGCGAGATCAGCTCGAGTGCGACCTCGCTCTTGCCGACGCTGGAGGCCCCCGAGATCAGTACACCGATCCCGAGGATCTCCATGAACACCCCGTGGCGCACCTCGAAATGGGCGAGGCGCTGCTGCAGGAAATAGCGCAGCAGCGCGATGACTTCGTGCGAGGATGTGCGTGTGCACAGGATCACCGGCAGGGGGTCGTCACCTGTCTGCGGCATGCGCGGGAACGGGCAGGTGTCCTCGGCGAAGATCACCATGGTAGTACCGGTGCGGGCCATTTCCAGCACCAGGTGGTCACGCTGCTCGTCGGACAGGCCGGCGATGTAGCGGGCCTCGTAGTCGCCGATGACCTGGATGCGGTTGGGGCGGATCAGGTTCAGGTGGCCGGCCAGCGGCAGGTCGCCATCCCCGAATCCCAGGAGTTCGCGGTCGCCCGCGGCCTCCTCTCCGTGGACGTAGCGCAGGTCCAGACGGCTCCCCATCGCCCGCGTGAGCGCGGCGATGGTGATGTTGCTCGCGGTGCCGTCGGCTGCCGCTTCCGCCCGGTCGGCCATGGTCAGGTATCTCCCAGGGCCCGGGTGAGGGCCTGCTGGACCCCCGCGCTGTCCGCGGCGCGCCGGATGCCGGCGAGGGTGTCCGGCTGCGACAGCCCGCGCGCGAGCTGGGCCAGCAGGTCCAGGTGTTCGCTGGTGGCCTCTTCCGGCACCAGCAGGGCGATCAGGATGTCCACCGGTTCGTGGTCCATGGCTTCGAAATCCACGCCCTGATCCAGACGCAGGACCGCGATGCGGGGCGTATCCAGCTCGGCGAGACGGCCGTGCGGGATCGCCACGCCATGGCCGAGCCCGGTGGAGCCCAGTTTTTCGCGGGCCGACATGGCTTCGAACGCGGCACTGGCCGCCAGTCCGTCCGCGGCCCCGTCCACCAGCAGATCGGCGAGGGTTTCCAGCGCTCGTTTCTTGCTGGAGCAGTCGGTTTCCAGTCCGATGCGCTCCGGGGTGATGAGCTCGGCCGGATTCATCGGCTTACTCGGGTTGTTCGCGGTTGCGCTGGGCGCCCTCGGCGCGATGATGATCCTTGACCTTCTCCTTGTGCTTGATCAGCTGGCGGTCGACCTTGTCGATCAGGCCGTCGATGGCGGCGTACATGTCATCGTGGCTGGCCTCGGCGTGGATGTGGTTGCCGCTGACCTGCAGATTCGCTTCCGCCTTGTTGTGCAGCTTCTGCGTCTTCTCGTGGTTCAGCACCACGTGCACGTCGATCACCTTGTCGAAGTGGCGTTCCAGCTTCTGGAATTTCTCGTTGACGTAGTCGCGCAGGGCGTCGGTGATGTCGACGTGGTGTCCGGTGAGATTGATCTGCATGGGTCAGGCTCCTTTCGGTTTGCTTCCGGTCGGCATGGCGGCCATCTGGCGGCGCTCGCTGGAGGATGGCAGGTTCATGCCCTCCCGGTATTTGGCCACGGTACGCCGGGCCACGTTGATGCCCCGATCCGCCAGGATCTGGGCGAGGCGGGAATCGCTGAGCGGTTTGCCCGGCGTTTCCTCTTCGATGAGTTCGCGGATCATGGCACGAATCGCGGTCGCGGAGCATTCCCCGCCGTCGCTGGTGCCCACGTGACTGGAGAAGAAATACTTGAATTCGAACACCCCGCGGGGGGTGTGCATGTATTTCTGCGTGGTGACCCGCGAGATCGTGGACTCGTGCATCTCCAGGGCTTCGGCGATGTCGCGCAGGATCAGCGGCTGCATCGCCACCTCGCCGTGTTCCAGGAACCCCTGCTGGCGTTCGACGATCGCTCGCGCCACGCGCAGCAGGGTGTCGTTGCGGCTGTGCAGGCTCTTGATGAACCATCGCGCCTCCTGCAGCTGATCGCGCATGAAGGCGCTGTCGCGGGCATCGGAGACCTGGCGGACCATGCCGGCGTAGAGGTCGTTGATGCGAATGCGCGGGGCGATCTCGGGATTCAGGTCGACCTGCCAGCCCCGGTCGGTATGACGCACGTAGACATCCGGGACCACGTATTCCGGCGGTGTCGAGCTGATCTGGGCGCCGGGGCGCGGGTTGAGCGTGCGGATCAGGTCCAGCGCCGCGGCCAGTTCGTCGCCATCGCGTACGCCGCTCTGGCGCTGCAGGGCCTTGTAGTCACGCCGGGCAAGGGCGTCCATGCCGTGTTCCAGGAGCGCGCGCGCCGCCTCGCGCGAGGGCGCGTCCGGCGCCAGCTCGCCCAGCTGGACCTCCAGGCACTCGCGCAGATCCAGCGAACCGACCCCCAGCGGGTCGCAGTGCTGCAACCAGTGGCGTACGGCCTCGACCTCGTCGGTGTCGACGGGGGGGTCTTCACTCCGGCTGATGGTCTCGGCCAGGGTCTCGACGTCGCCCTCGAGGTAGCCGTCGCCGTTGATGGTGTCGATCAGGGCGGCGCCGATGCGCTGGTCGCGCGGGGTCAGGTGCGACAGATGCAGCTGCCACAGCAGGTGATCCTGCAGCCCGCCGCCGTCGTCGTCCGAGGTGTTCTCCAGCGGGTCGCGGTCGTCCAGACCGCGCGGGCTGGCGCTGGCGTCGTAGATGTCTTCCCAGCGGCTGTCGGTCACCAGCTCGTCGGGGATGATGTCCTCCGAGCCGCCGGCATCCACCGTTTCGCCGGTGCCGGCGGCGTCGCTGCCGCTCTCGCCGTCGTCGGTGTTCGCGTCGCTGTCGGTGTCCGCGGTGTCCCCCGCGTCGGCACCGAGTTCGTCATCCTCGGCCTGTTCCAGCATGGGATTGCTTTCCAGCGCCTGCTGGATCTCGGCCTGGAGCTCCAGCGTGGACAGCTGCAGCAGCCGGATGGCCTGCTGCAGCTGCGGCGTCATGGTCAGCGTCTGACCGAGCTGCAGATTCAGCCCGGGCTTCAGCATGAGTTGGGAAAGGCGTTGGTCACCATAAGTGAATAGTAATCCCTTGCTGCGGGCTTGTGCACCGCCCCGGTGCGGCGGTCGGTGTCACAGGCGGAAGTTTTCGCCGAGGTAGACCTCGCGCACGCGGGCGTCGGCCAGCAGTTCGTCCGGCGTGCCCGCGCTCAGCAGGCGCCCCTCGCTGAGGATGTACGCGCGATGGCAGATGCCCAGGGTCTCGCGTACGTTGTGATCCGAGATTAGTACGCCGATGCCGCGTTCGGCCAGGTGGCGGATGACTTCCTGGATCTCGCCGACCGAGATCGGATCGACCCCGGCAAACGGTTCGTCCAGACAGATGAACCGCGGATCGCCGGCCAGCGCGCGGGCGATCTCGGCGCGCCGCCGCTCGCCTCCGGACAGCGCGATCCCGGGGCTGTGGCGCACGGTCTCCAGCTGGAATTCCTCGATCAGGGCGTCGCCGATGCGGCGGCGCTCGTGGCGGTCGAGTTCCGGGCGCAGTTCCAGCACCGCCTGCAGGTTGTCTTCGACCGACAGGCGGCGAAAGATCGAGGCCTCCTGTGGCAGATAGCCCAGCCCGGCGCGGGCGCGTTCGTGGATGGGCGCCCGGGTGATGTCGCGCCCGCCCAGGGTGATGCGCCCGGTATTGGGCCGGATCAGTCCGACCAGGCTGTAGAAGCAGGTGGTCTTGCCGGCCCCGTTGGGTCCCAGCAGGCCGACCACTTCGCCGGGCACCAGGTCCACATCCATCGCGTCCAGCACGGTACGCTGGCCATAGCGCTTGCTCAGCTCGCGGGCGACCAGATGGCCGTCGGCCGCGGGGGTCATGGATCGTCCTCGCGTGGCTGCAGGCGGATGTGCACGCGCTCGTCATCGGTGTCGCCGCGTTCGGCGCGGATCACGTCGCGTTCGAGATCGTAGGTGATGCGCTGCCCGCGGGCATCCTCGGCGGCGGTGATGACGCGTGCCCGTTCGGTCAGGATCACGCGTTCCTCGTCGAGGAAATAGTCGATGCGCAGCCCCTCGGCGATGCGCGTCTCGCCGGTCTCGGGATCGGGCGACTCCAGGCGTGCGGGCTCGCCGTGGGCCTCGATCTCGTAGGGGCGGCGCTCGCGCATGTGCACGATCACGCGGTCCGCCTCCAGGGTGGCATCGCCGCGCACCACGATCACGTCGCCGGTGTAGGTGCCTGTGCCCGCGCGTTCGTCCATCTCGGCGTGGTCCGCGGTGATCTCCACCGGCAGGGCATCCTCGCGGCCGGTCGCCGGCGGGGCCGCCAGGAACACTGCGAGTATGCCCGCCACGGCAAGCAGCGGGGCCGGTCGGCGGATGCCCGCGCGGCGATGTTCGGTTGTGGCCGGGTTCATTCCGGGCGGTCCTCCTGCGGCAGGTCGCTGTACAGCGTGTAGACCTCGGCGAGCAGCTCAATGGTATCCGCTTGCGGGTCGGCGCGCAGGCCGGTACCCCGCTGGAACAGTCCCGGCTGTTCCAGGGTGCTCGGGGCCGACGAGGTCGTCAGCCGGGTGTCCAGCGCCACGCGCACGTCGCGCGACTCGATCACCGTGCGTACGCGCGCGTCGCGTTCGGGGCGCACGCCGCGGGTGTGGCCGAAGGTATGCAGCAGTTCGCGATCGGGCTGATGTGCCGCGCGCGGGGCGCGCCAGGTCCAGTTCAGGCCCCGTTGGTCCAGCAGATCCAGCTCCGGGTCATCGATGAACTGGACCGCATCCCGGTCGTATTCGCGCAGCCGCGACCCCTGCAGGCGGTGGGTGGGCCGCCCGTCCTCGCCGGTGACATGCGCGGTAAACCCCTCGATCTGCAGCGTGGGTTCCGCGTCGGCCGCGGGTTCGGCGGGCGGCTCGGCCGCTGCCGGCCCGGCGAGCAGGCATCCGGCGGCCAGCAGCCGGGCGGCGAGCGGGGCGCGGCGCGGATCCGGGGTCATGCTTGCAGGTAGCTTTCGAGCACGGTCTCAAGGCGGCCGCGCGCGGCCAGCAGGTCCTCGCAGACTTCGCGGACCGCGCCGCGCCCGCCACCGGCCGTGGTGACCCATTGCGCGTGCTGGCGCACGAACGGATGGGCGTCGCCGACCGCGATGCCCAGGCCAACCCGTCGCATCGCCGGCAGATCGACCACGTCGTCGCCGACGAACGCGGCCTCGTCGGCGCGGTGCCCGGTCTGCTGCAGCAGCTGTGCCAGTGCCTCCCCCTTGTCCCGCCGGCCCTGGATGCAGTGGCGGATGCCCAGATCCTGCAGGCGATGTTCGACGACCGCCGACTGCCGCCCGGTCAGGATCGCGACCTCCAGGCCTTCGTCCATGGCCATGCGCAGGCCGTGGCCGTCGCGGCTGTGGAAGGCCTTGTACTGTTCGCCACCGTCGCCGAGAAACAGCGCGCCGTCGGTCAGCACGCCGTCGACGTCCAGGATCAGCAGTCGGGTGCCGCGCTGCAGGCCGGCGAGATCGATGTCGTCATGCATCAGGCCACCCCCGCGCGCAGCAGGTCGTGCATGTTGATCACCCCCTGCAGCCGGCCGTCCGCATCGGCGACCGGGAGGGCGTTGATGCGGCGGCTTTCCATCACCTCCAGGGCCTCCGCGGCCAGCCAGTCGGCGCGGGCGGTGTGCCCGCCCCGGGTCATCACCTCGCCAATGGTCAGCGTCTCCAGGCTCTCGCCCCGGTCCAGGGTGCGGCGCAGGTCGCCGTCGGTGAAGACCCCCAGGATTCGCGCGTCGGCGTCGCTGACGATCACCAGTCCCAGTCCCTTGCGGGTGATCTCGAACAGCGCATCCTTCAGCGGCGCGTCTGGTGCGATGCGCGGGATCGCCTCGCCGGTATGCATGATGTCGCCGACGTGGATCAGCAGGCGCCGCCCGAGGCGCCCGCCGGGGTGCGAACGCGCGAAATCGTCGGCGGTGAAGCCGCGCGCATCCAGCACCGCCACCGCCAGGGCATCGCTCATCGCCAGGGCCGCGGTGGTGCTGGAGGTCGGCGCCAGCCCCAGCGGGCAGGCCTCGTGTTCCACGCTGACATCCAGGTGTACGCTGGCATCGGTGCCCAGGCGCGAGCCGGGGTTGCCGGTCATCGCGATCAGCGGGACGTCCAGGCGTCGGATCAGCGGCAGGATGGTGAGGATCTCGTCGGTCTCGCCGGAGTTCGACAGGGCGATCACTACGTCGTCGCGGGTGATCATGCCGAGATCGCCGTGGCTGGCCTCGCCCGGATGCACGAAGAACGCCGGCGTGCCGGTGGAGGCGAGGGTGGCCGCCAGCTTGCTGCCGATGTGGCCGGACTTGCCCATGCCGGTAACCACCACCCGCCCGCGACAGGCGAGGATGTGCCGGCAGGCCGCGAGGAAGGCGTCGTCGATGCGCGCGGTGAGGCCGCGCACCGCGTCGGCCTCATTTTCGAGGACCGCGAGGGCGAGCTTGCGGGTGGTTTCGGGGTTCAGATCCATGCCGGTGCCGTGATTGCGAGACTCACAAGGTAGCCGCTGAAGGCCAGCAGGAGAAGGGCCCCGTGCCAGCGGGTGATGCGGCCGGCGCCGAAGCGGGCGGCCAGCAGCACCGCCACCGTCAGGCCCAGCATCACCGGATAGTCACGGGTCAGCACTGCGGGTTCCACCGCCAGTGGCGCGATCAGGGCGGGTACCGCCAGCACCGCCAGCAGGTTGAACAGATTGGAGCCGACGACGTTGCCGAGGGCCATGCCGGTTTCGCGCCGCAGCGCGCTGGCCACGGTGGTGGCCAGCTCCGGCAGACTGGTGCCGATCGCGACCAGGGTCAGGCCGATCAGCAGTTCGCCGGCTCCCAGGGCGGTGGCGATCTCGACTGCCCCCCAGACCAGCGCCTGGCTGCTCGCCAGCAGCACCACCAGACCGCCGGCGAGCCACCCCAGGGCGGTCGGGAGACCGCCGGGCGTGGCCGCCGGCGGGGGCGGGGCCAGCCCGGGGTCGGACTCCGGGGGCGTGCCGGGGTGGCGGGCCGCGCGGATCATCCAGACCACGACCGCGATCAGGCCGGCCAGCATGATCACCCCTTCCGCCCGCGCCAGCCGGCCGTCCAGCAGCAGCAACAGCACGCCGAGCGTGGCCAGCAGCAACAGTGGCAGTTCGCGTCGTACCAGCCCGTGACCGGCGACGATCGGGGTGATCAGGGCGGCCAGCCCGAGTACCAGTCCCAGGTTGGCGATGTTCGAGCCGATCGCGTTGCCCACCGCCAGCCCCGGCGCTCCCTGCAGGCTGGCCAGCAGCGAGACGATGATCTCCGGGGCCGAAGTGCCGAAGGCGACTACGGTAAGGCCGATCAGCACCGGCGAGACCCCGAGCCCGCGCGCCAGGCCGGCGGCGCCGAACACGAAGCGATCGGCACTGGCGGCGAGCAGCACGAGACCACCGACGACGGCGAGCAGCGGCAGCAGCATGCGTGGTCCGGTCGCCCCCTATCGATTGCCGACCCGCAGGCGCTCGAGGCACTCCGGGGTCGTGACCCGGGGTTGCCAGTCGAGTTCCCGGCGTGCGCGGGTGCAGTCCAGGACCAGCGGGCCGTCGAGCCCGCGCACCCAGCCCGGGTCGCCGGCGCGCGCGCTCAGGCGCCAGGCCAGCGGGTGCAGTCTGCGGATGAGGCCGGCGGGCACCGGCAGGGTCAGGCGCCGACCGTGACGGGCCATGGCGCGCAGCGACCACACCGGTTCGGTGCCCAGGTTGAAGCAGCCCGGGGCACGGCGGGTGACTGCGGCGGCGATCGCTCGCGCGGCGTCCTCCTCCCACAGGATCTGCACCGGTGCGTCGATCCCGGCGGGGTGAAGGCGGCTGCGGGCGATCCGCTGCAGCAGCGGCTGGGCATGTGGCCCGACCACCGCGGGCGGCCGCAGCACGGTGGTCACCAGCTCCGGATGCTCGCGGTCCAGAGCCTCCAGGGCCTGTTCGGTGGCGACCTTGTCCTCGGCATAGGGGAAGCGCGGGCGGGGCGGCTGGTCCTCGCTCAGGGGGACGGGCGAGTCCGGCCACGGGCCGTAGACCGCGGCGCTGGAGAGGAACACCACATGGCGCACACCGGCCTGCGCGGCGGCCGCGAAGACCGAGCGCGACAGGTCCACGTTCTGCCGGCGCACCCAGTCGCGGTCGTGGCGCCGGCGTCCGCCGTGCCCGCCCATCAGCTGGAAGGCCAGGTGCACCAGGGTATCGGTCCCGGCGAGGTCTTCGGGCGTCAGTTGCGCCAGATCCTTCTGGCGCAGGTCGTAGCGGTCCGCCGGCAGGGTCGCGGCACCGGGGAAGTCGGCCGGTTCGCGATCCAGGGCAATGGTTCGCTCGACCTCCGGGGTGTGCAGCAGTTCGGGCAGCAGGACCCGGCCGATGCGACCCGCCGCACCGGTGACGGCAACGCGCATGCGGTTATCGGGTCGGGGCGGGGCCATCGAGGCATTCCGGCATGACCTCTGCGGCGAAGCAGCGCATGGACTCCTCCGCCAGTTCGCGCGGCACGGCCCCGGCGCCGAAGGCCAGCAGCAGATGGTCCACGCCCGCCTCGCGCAGGGCCTCGATGCGCTCGCGGCATTCCTCGGGGGTGCCGACCAGCGTCATGCCCAGCATGTCGAGGATCTTCAGATTGATCCCGGCCTTGACCAGGTGGCGGAAGCGGCCCAGCGAGCGGTAGTAGTCGTAGCCCTCGATCAGGCGTTCCAGCACCGGCAGGGTCTGCCGGAACATGTTGTGGTAGAACCATTCGAACGCGGGCTTGGCCTCGCGTCGGGCACGCTTGCCGTCCGGCAGACACAGCACGCCGAGGGTCATGCCCACGCGCGGCGGATGCGGGGTGTCGCCGGCGGCATGGGTCCAGCCCTCGCGGTACAGGCGGATGTCCTCGCGGATCATCTGCCACGGCTTGAACGGGCCGGCCAGCGCACCGATGCCCTGTTCCGCCGCCCAGGTGAATGACTCGGGACTGACCGCGGCGGTCCACAGCGGCGGGTGCGGGTCCTGCAGCGGTGCCGGCATCACCGGGACGTCGTCGAGGTGGTGGAAGGGCCCGTGCTGGGTGATGCGGCCGGTGGCGAAGGCCTGGCGCAGCGCATCCAGTCCGGCATCCACCCGGGCGCGGCCCTCGCTCATCTCGGCGCCGAATGTGGCATATTCCGGCGGCGAGAAGCCGCGGCCGATGCCCAGCTCCAGGCGTCCCCCGGAGAGCTGGTCGAGCATGCCGACGCGCTGCGCGACCCGCAGCGGGTGGTGATAGGGCAGGGGCACGACCCCCAGGCCCAGGCGCAGGTTCCGGGTGCGCTGGCTGGCCGCGGCGAGCACCAGATCCGGCGCGGTGGAATGCGAGAATTCCGGCATCAGGTGGTGTTCCACCAGCCACGCGGTGTTGAATCCGAGGGTGTCGGCGAGATCCCACAGTGCCAGGGTGTCCTCGATCGCGCGGTGTTCGTCGATACCGAGGAATTCGGGGACCGAGATCTCGTGGAAGAGGTCGAAGTGCATCGGGAAACTGTGCCGCGCCACCGGGGTGCTGGCAAGTCGCAACGGGGGAGACACATGACGGCAGGAGATCCATCGGACGCGGCAACCGAAGGGAGGCGCGTGCGGCTTCAGCCGGCCGCGGTCGCCCGGCCGGGTACGCCGGCCTGGGACGGGTATTTCCCGGCCAGTCTGCCGCTGGACTGGCAGCTGGCTTATCTCGGCCATTTTCGTTCGCGGGTGTTCGTGCCCGGGGTGCTGGGGGCCGACGGGGCGCTCTCCGCCCCGTTCGGGGACTGGGACGACGCGGTGCCGCCCAACCTGCGCGTGACCGTCAGCTGGCCCGCGGACATGCCCGCGGAGGCGGGGGCCGCCGCTCTGGCCCGCCTCGCCGCGACCCTCGGCGAGCGTCTCGAGGGGGTGGCGTTCGAGCCGGGGGCGGCCGTCGAGGCGGCGGTTGCCGGGCTGCGGGGCGCGGGCCTGGAACGCCTGCAGGCGACAGGTCCGGGCGAATCCGTGGGGTTGCCCGGGGTGGACGAGGCGATCTGGTACCCGCAGCTCCATGCCGGAGAGGGGCCGGGGTTCTGGCGTCTGCGTCCTGCGGGCGATCCGGATCCCGCCGACTGGCGCGTGCTGGTGGAGGCCGTGGCCGGATGCAGCCCCGCAGGGGCGGTGCCGGTGTTCCTCGAGGCCTCGCCGGGCGTGCTCGACGATGTGCGCACCATCGTGAAACTGTTGGGTGGGGCGACGTGATTCACGCTGGTTTGACGCACCGTGCGGCCGGGGCCAGACTCCGGCGTCCATGCCTGCGCCGCGCCGCAAGGGACGCCGCGCCCGCATCCCGGGAGACTCGAATGTGAGCCAGTCCGCATCCGCCGAAACGCCGCACATCGTGGTGGAGGACCTGCATTTCCGCCGTGGCCGGAAGCCCGTGTTTGACGGGCTTTCGCTGGAGGTGCCGCGCGGGCGCGTGACCACCGTGATGGGCCCCAGCGGCAGTGGCAAGACTACGCTGCTGCGGCTGATCGGCGGCCAGCTGCGTCCGGATGCGGGACGCATCCTGGTCGACGGCGAGGAGATCGGGCGGCTGTCCACACGCCGTCTGTACGCGGTGCGCAAGCGCATGGGACTGCTGTTCCAGACCGGGGCCCTGCTGACCGACCTGTCGGTGTTCGAGAATGTGGCCTTCCCGCTGCGCGAGCACACCGATCTGCCCGAGGATATCCTGCGTACCCTGGTGCTGATGAAGCTGGAGGCGGTCGGCCTGCGCGCGGCACGCGACATGGACCCGGCCGAGCTGTCCGGCGGCATGGCCCGGCGCGTGGCGCTGGCGCGGGCGCTGGCGCTGGATCCGGAACTGATCATGTACGACGAGCCGTTCACCGGTCTCGATCCCATCACCATGGGTCAGATCGTGACCCTGATCCGGCGCACCAACCACAGCCTCGGGCTCACCAGCGTGCTGGTGTCGCACGACGTGAACGAGGCCATGAGTATCTCCGATCACGTGGTGCTGATCGCCGAGGGACGCGCGGTGGACGCCGGCCCGCCGGATGCGCTTCAGGCGCGGGCATCCGACTGGTCCGCCCAGTTCCTGGAAGGTCGGCCGGACGGGCCGGTGCCGTTCCATTATCCCGGGGCCTCGTATCAGGACGACCTGCTGGACGCGGGAGGGCGCAACCATGATTGACGCGATCGCGTCGGTCGGGCGCTTCAGCCTGAATGCCCTGGCGGTGCTGGGGCGGGCCTCGATGTTCCTGTTGCGGACCTTCGCCGCGCTGGATGCCGTAGTGCGGCGCTTCGGCCTGACCGTGTGGCAGGTCTATTCGGTGGGCGTGCGCTCGCTGCTGATCGTGGTGGTCTCGGGGCTGTTCGTGGGCATGGTGCTGGGCTATCAGGGCTACATCACGCTGGTGGATTTCGGTGCCGCCGAGGCCCTGGGCGGGGTGGTCGCGCTGTCACTGGTGCGCGAGCTGGGGCCGGTGGTGACCGCGCTGCTGTTCGCCGGACGCGCCGGCTCCGCGCTGACCGCCGAACTGGGCCTGATGAAGACCACCGAGCAGCTCTCGGCGATGGAGATGATGGCGGTGAATCCCTACCGCCGGGTGTTCGCCCCGCGCTTCGTTGCCGGCTTCCTGTCCATGCCCCTGCTCGCCGCGATGTTCAGCGCGGTGGGCGTGATGGGCGGTTACATCGTCGGGGTCGGGCTGCTGGGCGTCGACAGCGGGGCCTACTTCTCGCAGATGCAGGCGGTCACCGACTGGAACGAGGATGTCCTCTCCGGGGTCATCAAGAGCATCGTGTTCGGCTTCGTGGTCACCTGGATCGCGGTGTTCCAGGGCGTGGACGCCTCGCCGACCTCGGAGGGCATCTCGCGCGCGACCACGCAGACGGTCGTGGTCTCCTCGCTGGCCGTGCTGGGGCTCGATTTCATCCTGACCGGCCTGATGTTCGGCGGGGACTGAGAAGTGGAGAAGCAATCATGAAGATGCGTTTCGTCGAACTGGCCGTCGGGGTGTTCGTGCTCCTGGGCGTGGCGGGGCTGTTCTATCTGGCGGTGCAGGTCAGCAACATCACCGAATACCGCGACGGCGACACCTACGAGGTAACCGCCTACTTCTCCAACGTGGGCGGGCTGAAGGTGCGCGCGCCGGTCAACATCTCCGGGGTGCGGGTCGGCCGCGTGGCCGACATCCGCTACGACCCCGAGGCCTTCGAGGCGAAGGTAACCCTGGCGATTCGTTCGGAACACGACTACCTGCCGGCGGATACCCAGGCGAGCATTCATACTGCGGGCCTGCTGGGCGAGCAGTACGTCGCGCTGGAGCCGGGTGGCGACTACGATACCCTGCAGGACGGTGACCGGATCCTGTTCACCCAGTCGGCCGTGGTCCTCGAGAACCTGATCGGTCGGTTCATGACCAACATGGGGGATGACTGAGTCATCCCGGCCACCCAACCCCGAGGGAGTGTGCCATGCGTTTGTTGCCGAATTTCGTTCGTTCCCCGCGTACCGCGCCGGCATGGCTGGCCGCGGCGGCCCTGCTGCTGGCGACGCTGGCCCCGGCCGCTCAGGCCGAAAGCCCGGTGCAGATGATGGAGCGCTCGGTGAACGAGGTGTACGAGGTCCTGCGCGAGAACGAGGAGCGCGCGCAGGAAGAGCCCGAGTTCGTGATCGAGGTGCTGCGCGAGCGGGTGCTGCCGCATGTCGACGTGGACGGCATGGCACGGCTGGTACTGGCGCGCCACTGGCGCGATGCGTCCGACGAGCAGCGCAGCCGCTTCACCGAGGCCTTCACCACGACCCTGCTGCAGGTCTACGGGGTGCAGCTGGCGGATCACCTGGACAAGGAAGTGCGCATCATCGAACGGCGCTCGCGCGAGGACGACCGCATGGCGGTGGTGGCCAGCGAGATCGTGATGGGGTCCGGGCAGTCCAACCTGCAGGTCAATTACCGCCTGCGTCCGGTCAATGGCGAATGGAAGGTGTTCGACGTGGAGGCCGAGGGGCTGTCGTTCGTGGGCAATTTCCGCAGCCGCTTCGGTGACGAGATCTCCCGTGACGGGCTCGAGGAGCTGATCGTGCGCCTGGAGGATGGCGACGAGGAGCTGATCGAGGAGGCGGTGGACGACGTGGCCGAGGAGACCGGCGCTGCGGAGGACCGGTGAGCGACGCCCGGATTACCGCCGATGACGCGGGCCTGGTGCTGCGCGGTCATCTGACCTTCGTGACCGTGCCGGGGCTGGAACGCCAGGTGCGGCCGCTGTGGCAGGGCCTGCCCGAACATGCCCGGGTGGCGCTGGACGACACCGGGCGCATCGACAGTGCCGGTCTGGCGTTTCTGGTGACCCTGTGGCGCCAGGCCCGGCACCGGGGGCATTTCCTGGTGTTCGAGCCGGTGCCCGCACGGCTGGCGCCCCTGCTGGAACTGTACGACCTGCGGGGCGTGATCAGTGAATCCGCGGCGAAGGCGGCGGATCCGCCCGGCTGCCACTGACCGGCCCGGGGCGGGGCGCCGCGCGCCGGCGACGCAGTTTCGTTATCATTGCGGGTTTTGCCGGTCCGCTCCTGGCCCGGCGTGCGAACCGGGCAATACATGGACAAGCTCATCATCACCGGCGGCGAGCCCCTGGACGGTCAGGTCTGGGTCTCCGGCGCCAAGAACGCGGTACTCCCCATCCTGTCGGCGACGCTGCTGGCCGACAGCCCCATGGTGATCGGCAACGTACCGCACCTGCAGGACGTGACCACCACCATGGAACTGCTGGGGCGCATGGGCGTGAGCCTCACGGTGAACGAGCGCATGCGCATCGAGGTGGATCCCGCCACCCTGACCCAGTGCGTTGCGCCCTACGATCTGGTCAAGACCATGCGCGCGTCCATCCTGGTGCTGGGGCCGCTGCTGGCGCGCTTCGGCGAGGCCGAGGTGTCCCTGCCCGGGGGCTGCGCGATCGGTTCGCGGCCGGTGAATCTGCATCTGCGCGGGCTGGAGGCGCTGGGCGCCGAGATCGACGTCGATGGTGGCTACATCCATGCGCGGGCCGGGCGGCTGCAGGGCGCGCGGGTGGTGTTCGACCAGGTCACCGTCACCGGCACCGAGAACCTGCTGATGGCGGCGACCCTGGCCGAGGGCGAGACCCTGATCGAAAACGCCGCCCGCGAGCCGGAGGTGGTGGACCTGGCCGACTGCCTGACCGCGATGGGGGCCAGGATCCGCGGCGCCGGGACCGACACCATCCGGGTCGAGGGCGTGGAGCGCCTGCATGGCTGCGATTACGACGTGATGCCCGATCGCATCGAGACCGGGACTTTCCTGGTCGGAGCCGCGATGACCCGGGGGCATGTGTGCACCCGCAACACCCGGCCGGAGCTGCTCGATGCGGTGCTGGCCAAGCTGGACGAAGCGGGCGCCCGGGTGGAGACCGGTCCGGACTGGATCGATCTGGACATGCGGGGGCGTCGCCCGCGGGCGGTGAATCTGCGGACCGCGCCGTTTCCCGCGTTTCCGACCGACATGCAGGCGCAGATGATGGCGATGAACACGGTCGCCGAGGGAACCGGTTCGGTGGTGGAGACGGTGTTCGAGAACCGCTTCATGCATGCGCTGGAACTGCAGCGCATGGGCGCCCGGATCACCATCGAGGGGAACACCGCGATCGTCGAGGGTGTGGAACAGCTGGTGGGTGCGCCGGTGATGGCCACCGACCTGCGCGCCTCGGCCAGCCTTATCCTCGCCGGTCTGGTCGCCGAGGGCGAGACCGCCGTGGAACGTATCTACCATATCGATCGCGGTTATGAATGCATCGAGGAAAAACTGAGCCAGATCGGCGCAACGATTCGCCGGGAGCCTGCCTGACATGATGGACGCCAACACCCTGACCATTGCCCTGTCCAAGGGCCGCATCCTCGAGGACACCCTGCCGCTGCTGGCACAGGCGGGGATCGAGCCGCTGGAGGATCCGGACAGGACGCGCAAGCTGATCCTCGACACCACCCGCGAGGACGTGAAGATCGTGGTGGTGCGGACCACCGACGTGCCGACCTACGTGCAGCACGGTGCCGCCGCGGTGGGAGTGGCCGGCAAGGACGTGCTGATGGAGCACGGGGCCGCCGGGCTGTACGAGCCGCTCGACCTGGGCATCGCCCGCTGCCGCATGATGCTGGCGGGCCACCCGGGGCAGCAGCCGGACCCGGGCACGCGCCTGCGCATCGCGACCAAGTTCGTGAATATCACGCGCAACTATTTCGCCAGCCAGGGGCGCCAGGTGGAGATCGTCAAGCTGTATGGCTCGATGGAACTCGCGCCGCTGGTGGGGCTGGCCGACTACATCGTGGATCTGGTGGATACCGGCAATACGCTGCGCGCCAACGGCCTGGAGCCGCTGGAGGAGATTACCCCCATCAGTTCCCGGTTGATCGTGAATCAGGCAGCCATGAAGATGAGACATGGACTGATTCAAAATCTCATTGAGAACCTGCGCGAAGCCGTGACGCCCGCGACGACGTAACCGAGACTGCCATGACCGCCGATACCGACGACCTCAGGATCCGTGACATCCAGGAGGTGTCCGCTCCGGACACCGTGCGCGACGAACTGCCGATCACCGATGCGGCATCCGACACGGTGTACGAGGCCCGCCAGGCCTGCCATCGGATCCTGCATGGCGAGGACGACCGCCTGCAGGTGATCGTGGGCCCCTGCTCGATCCACGACGTGGATGCCGCGCTGGACTATGCCGACCGCCTCAAGCCTCTGCGTGACGAGCTCTCCGATGCGCTGAACATCGTGATGCGGGTGTATTTCGAGAAACCGCGCACTACGGTGGGGTGGAAGGGCCTGATCAACGATCCGGATCTGGATGGCAGCTTCCACATCAACAAGGGCCTGCGGGTCGCGCGCGGCCTGCTGCGGGATCTCGCGGTCAAGGGCATGCCCGCGGCCACCGAGTACCTCGACCTGATCAGCCCGCAGTACATTGCCGACCTGGTGGCCTGGGGCGCGATCGGCGCCCGTACCACCGAAAGCCAGGTGCATCGCGAGCTGGCCTCCGGGTTGTCGTGCCCGGTGGGCTTCAAGAACTCCACCGACGGCAGTCTGCGGGTAGCGATCGACGCGATCCGTTCGGCGTCGCGGCCGCACCACTTCCTGTCGGTGACCAAGGCCGGGCGCTCGGCGATCTTCTCCACCACCGGCAACGACGACTGTCACATCATCCTGCGCGGTGGCAAACAGCCCAACTACGATGCCGAAAGCATCGACCAGGCGTGCCGGGAGCTGCAGATGGCCGAGCTGCCCGAACAGGTGATGGTGGACTGCAGCCATGCCAACTCGCGCAAGGACCCGGCGCAGCAGATGGAGGTCGCGCGGGTGCTGGGCGAGCAGATCGCCGGGGGGGATCGGCGGATCATCGGGGTGATGCTGGAAAGCCATCTCCTCGGCGGGCGCCAGGATATCCTCCCGGGGCAGCCGCTGAACTATGGCCAGAGCATTACCGACGCCTGCATGGGCTGGGATGACTCCGAGGCCACCCTGCGCGGGCTGGCGGAAGCCGTGCGCGCGCGCCGCAAGCACAACACCCCGGCCTGACGCCCGGGCACGAGGACACGCCATGCCTTCGATCAAGCGACTCGATACGCGGGAGACCGGATTCGTAACCGAGCTGGAGCGCCTGCTCGCCTGGGAGTCAGGCGAGGAGGCCGGGGTGCGCGACGCGGTGCGCGAGATCCTCGACGCGGTGAAGGCCGAGGGGGACGCCGCGGTGCTGCGTTACACCGAGCGCTTCGACCGCCTGGAGCGCGACTCGGTCGCCGGGCTGGAAGTGCCGCAGCAACGCCTGCAGGCGGCGCTGGAGGCGATACCCGCTGCGCAGCGCGAGGCGCTGGAGACGGCCGCCGAACGCATCGGCGAATACGCCCGACACCAGTCGATGCAGGACTGGCAGTTCACCGACGCCGACGGCACGGTGCTGGGGCAGCGGGTGACCCCGCTGGACTCGGTGGGGCTGTATGTGCCGGGCGGCAAGGCCGCCTACCCGTCCTCGGTGCTGATGAATGCGGTGCCGGCGCGGGTCGCGGGGGTCGAGCAGCTGATCATGGTGGTGCCGGCGCCGGACGGCGAGCTGAATGATCTGGTCCTGGCGGCTGCTGCGGTCGCCGGGGTGGACCGGGTGTTCACCGTGGGCGGTGCCCAGGCCGTCGGGGCGCTCGCGTTCGGAACCGCCACCATCCCCGCGGTGGACAAGATCGTCGGCCCCGGCAACATCTTCGTCGCCGCGGCGAAGCGGGAGGTCTTCGGCACCGTGGGGATCGACATGATCGCCGGTCCGTCGGAGATCCTGGTGGTCTGCGATGGCGAGACGGACCCCGAGTGGATCGCGGCCGATCTGTTCTCGCAGGCCGAGCACGACGAGCAGGCGCAGGCGATCCTGGTGTCCTGGGACCATGCCTTCCTCGATCGGGTGAACGAGGCGATGGACCGCCTGCTGGCGGACATGCCGCGGGCCGAGATCATTCGCACGAGCCTGCAGGACCGCGGCGCGCTGATCGCCGCGCGCGACCTGGATGATGCGGTTGCGGTGGCCAACCGGGTCGCCCCCGAACACCTCGAGCTGTCGCTGGCCGACCCGCAGGCGGCGCTGGACGCCGGCCTGCGGCATGCCGGCGCGGTGTTCATGGGCCGGCACACCTCCGAGGCCCTGGGCGACTACTGCGCCGGGCCCAACCACGTGCTGCCGACCTCGCGCACTGCCCGTTTCTCGTCCCCGCTGGGGGTCTACGACTTCCAGAAACGCTCCAGCATCATCCAGTGCTCGCCCGAAGGCGCGGCGCGGCTGGGGCGCACCGCTGCGGAGCTGGCCCATGGCGAGGGGCTGACCGCGCACGCACGCTCCGCGGAACTGCGGCGGGAATCGTGAGCGCGGGCCGCCACGACCGGCCGGAAGACCTGATGCGCCCGGAGGTCCTGGCGCAGCCGGCCTACGCGGTGGCGGACGCCACCGGGCTGCTCAAGCTGGACGCGATGGAGAACCCCTGGCCCTGGCCGGGCGAGCTGGAGGCCGCCTGGCTGGAAGCCCTGCGCGAGCCCGAGCTCAATCGCTACCCGGATGCCGCGGCCCGGGGGCTCGCGGCACGCCTGCGCGCGGCCGAGGCGGTGCCCGAGGGCGCCGGCCTGATGTTCGGGAACGGCTCCGACGAGTTGATCCAGATCCTGATCCAGGCGGTGGCCGGCAGCAGGCGGCCGGTGATCGCGCCCGAGCCCGGATTCGTGATGTACGGCGTGCTGGCGCGCGCGCTGGGTGTACCCTTCCGGGGCGTGTCCCTGCGGCCCGACTTTTCCCTGGACCTGGAGGCCCTGCTGGCGGCGATCCGCGAGGAGCAGCCGGCGATCGTGTTCCTGGCCCATCCCAACAATCCGACCGGCCGTCTGGAAGACCCCGCGACGGTGCAGACGGTGATCGAAGCCAATCCCGGCATCACGGTGGTGGACGAGGCCTACGCGCCGTTCGCGGGTCACAGCTTCATGCCCCAGGCCGGGGGTACCGCAGGCCTGCTGGTGATGCGGACGGTATCCAAGCTCGGCCTGGCGGGTACCCGGCTGGGTTATCTGGCGGCGGAGCCTGCCTGGATCGATGCGCTGGACCGGCTGCGTCTGCCCTACAATATCAACACCCTGACGCAGCGCAGCGTCCGCTTTGCCCTCGATCACCGCGATGTGCTGGATGGTCAGGCGCGGGCGATCGTGGCCGAGCGCGAGCGTCTGCTGCAGGCCCTGGAGGCGCTGGGCGGGGTCACTTCGGTGGTGCCCTCGCAGGCGAATTTCGTGCTGTTCCGCGTGCACGAAGGGCAGGGGCCGGCGGTGTTCGCCGGGCTGCGCGAGCGCGGGGTGCTGATCAAGGACGTGGGGCGCGCGCATCCGCTGCTGGCCGACCACCTGCGGGTCACCGTGGGCCGCCCGGAGGACAACGACCGTTTCCTCGAGGCGCTGGAGGCCGCGCTGGGGCAGAGCTGAGGCCCCGAGGCCGCGGCACCCGGGAGAGGGTGGCGGCCGGCGTCAGATGGGGCGCTGGGCGACTTCCGCTGCCAGCTCGTGGCGGTCGCCGGCGCGCTCGATGCGGATGTCCAGTGATTCGCCCGGCGCCGTGCGGGCGATGATGTCGAGGGCATCGCGCGGGGATTCCACCCGGTCACCGTTGAGGTGAGTGATCACGTCCCCGGGCTCGATGCCGGCCTGTGCGGCGGGTCCTTCGCGCAGCACACCGGCGACCAGTACTCCCAGGGCATCGTCGAGCCCGAACGAACGGGCGAGGTCCGGGCTCAGGGACTGGACTTCGATCCCCAGCCAGCCGCGCGTTACATAGCCCTGTTCGATGATCTGGGTCATCACGTCACGGGCCAGATCCGCCGGGATGGCAAAGCCGATCCCGTGGGAACCGCCGGAGCGGGAAAAGATCGCGGTGTTGATCCCCACCAGCTCGCCGTGCGCATTGATCAGCGCCCCGCCCGAATTGCCGGGATTGATGGCGGCATCGGTCTGGATGAAATCCTCGAAGGTGTTGATGCCCAGACGGTTGCGGCCGGTGGCCGACACGATGCCCTGGGTCACGGTCTGGCCCACCCCGAAGGGATTGCCGATGGCGAGGACCACATCGCCCACCCGCAGATCGCTGGACCGGCCGAGGGGGGCGACCGGCGGCTCCTCGGTCTCCACCCGCAGCACCGCCAGGTCGGTGTCCGGATCGATCCCGATGATCTCCGCGGGCAGCGCCCGATCATCGGGCAGGACCACGGCGATCGCCTCGGCTTCTTCGATCACGTGATGGTTGGTCAGTATGTGCCCCTGCCCGGTCATGATCACGCCCGAGCCCAGGCTGGACTCCTCGCGTTCGCCGGGCGGCGGGACCCGGCGGCCGAAGAATTCCTCCAGCAGCATGCCCGGGTCCGGCTCCACGGTGCGCGAGGCCATGATGTTCACCACGGCCGGGGCCGAGCGTTCCACGGCCGGCGCATAGGAAGCGGGCGCGGCTGTGGCATCCTCGGCCGGCGTTGCCACCCGGTCCACGGTCGTGCCGTCCTCACCCGTACCGAGCCAGTCCGGGAAGAACACCGCGATCGCCACCGCGATCAGCACGCCGGTCGCCGCAGCTTGCAGGAAGAAGCGAGAAAAATTCACCATATGGGGCAGCTTAAGGAAACACTGGTCCATGTGCACGTGCGCGTTGGTGCCCCGGGTTTTCCGAGACAAGGCGCGTCGTGCAGCGGGTAGTGGTTCTTACCCGCAAGCGGCGCAACGCAGGATCGGGGAACCCGGGGCGCCAACCCCGAAGGGGCTCGGCCGCCCGTTGTTGATCAAAACGGGCGCGCGCACGGCGTTGCGGCTTCCTTGTGCAGAATGACTGCACGGCGGTCGCCGCGCCTTGTTCGCACGCAAAAGCGTCTCGAGCGCGAACGTGCACATGGACCAGTGTTTCCTTAAGGAAACGCGGGTCCATGTGCACGCCCGCCCGCGCGGATCATGTGATCCTGGCACCCCCAGTCCCAACCCCTTGCCCGGGTCGTCGGCCCGGCCGGAACCGGAGTCCCTCCCATGCATCGTGACGAGCTGCTTGCGGGCCTCGACGCCAAACTCGAGCCTGCCCGGTTTACCGATTACTGTCCCAATGGCCTGCAGGTCGAGGGCCGCGCCGAGGTACGCCACGTGGTCAGTGCCGTGACCGCCTCTGCTGCCACCATCGAGGCCGCCGCCGAGCGCGGCGCCGATGTCCTGCTGGTGCATCACGGCTATTTCTGGAAAGGCGAGCCGCAGGTCATCACCGGCATGAAGCAGCGCCGGATCCGCCGTCTGCTGGAGAGCGGGATGAACCTCGTCGCCTAC
Source organism: Thioalkalivibrio sp. ALE19 (assembly GCF_000428605.1). NCBI lineage: Bacteria > Pseudomonadati > Pseudomonadota > Gammaproteobacteria > Chromatiales > Ectothiorhodospiraceae > Thioalkalivibrio > Thioalkalivibrio sp. ALE19. Next base: position 41,144 of record NZ_AUAG01000001.1, on the reverse strand, counting down.
CATCTGCCCCTGGACGCCCATCCGGAGGTGGGCAACAACGCCTCCCTGGCACGCGACCTGGGGCTGGTGGCCGACGGTACGCTGCGCGACGACGGCGTGGGCCTGGTCGGCGCGCCGGACGAGCCGCTCTCGGCCCCGGGGCTTGCCAGCCGCATCGCCACCGCCCTCGGGCGCGAGCCCCTGCTGGTCACCGCCGGCGAACACCCCGTGCGCCGGGTGGCCTGGTGCAGCGGGGGCGCCCAGTCGTTGCTGCCCCGCGCCGCCGAGCTGGGCGCCGATGCCTACATCAGCGGCGAGATCTCCGAACAGACCACGCACGAGGCGCGCGAGCTGGGCGTGCACTACCTGGCCGCCGGCCACCACGCGACGGAGCGGGGCGGACCGCGGGCGCTGGGCGAATGGTGCGCGCGGACGTTCGACCTGACCCACGAATTCCTCGATCTCGACAACCCGGCCTGATACCCTGCGCCGCGGGCCGCAGCCGTCTGCTGCCGGCGGACGCCCCGGATCCTGCGACGCCGCGACGATCCGCGTCGTACTTGACCTTATTAGCGTGTTCGGGAATTCTATTACGATTTTCCTGCCCGCCCGTCGGGTCCGAACAAGAGAGCCACAAGGCTCCTTCGAGCAGGCTGCGCCCGGCGGGTGCATCCTCGCATCACGCTTTCAACACGTTGTTTGGAGAGACAAACATGGCAAACCAAGGCGTAAATCGAGGCCGTCGCCGGTTCCTCGTCGCCGCGACTTCGGTCGTGGGCGGGGCCGGTGTGGCTGCAGTAGCCGCACCGATGCTGGCGTCCCTGCAGCCGAGTGCGCGCGCCCAGGCGGCCGGAGCCCCGGTCGAGGTCGCCCTCGGCGAGATCGAACCGGGCCAGCGCATCTCCGTCGAGTGGCGCGGCCAGCCCATCTGGGTGGTCCGGCGCACGGACGAGATGATCGAAGGGCTGTCCAAGATCACGGACCGTCTGCGCGATCCGCACTCCGAAGTCGAGGAGCAGCAGCCTCCTTACGCCCAGAACGAACACCGTTCGATCGATCCCGAGTTCCTGGTCGTGATCGGCATCTGCACCCATCTGGGATGCTCGCCGAGCTATCGTCCGGAAATCGGTGATCCCGAGATGGGGGCCGCCTGGCAGGGCGGCTGGCTGTGCGGTTGCCACGGTTCCCGCTTCGACATGGCCGGACGCGTCTACTCCAACATGCCGGCGGCCACCAATCTCGTGATCCCGCCGTACAAGTACCTCACGGACGACGTGATCCTGGTGGGTGAAGACGACGAAGAAGGAGGGACCGTCTGATGGCCAGTAATCCGGACGAAAAGATCCAGGGCGGCTTCCTGGGCTGGGTGGACGCACGCTTCCCCCTGTCCCAGATGTGGAACGACCACCTGGCCAAGTATTACGCGCCGAAGAACTTCAACTTCTGGTATTTCTTCGGCTCGCTGGCCCTGCTGGTGCTGGTCATCCAGATCGTCACCGGCATCTTCCTCACCATGTTCTACAAGCCGGACGCGGAGCTCGCCTTCTCGTCCGTCGAGTACATCATGCGTGACGTGGAATGGGGCTGGCTCATCCGCTACATGCATTCCACCGGCGCCTCGATGTTCTTCGTCGTGGTCTATCTGCACATGTTCCGGGCGCTCCTGTACGGCTCCTACAAGAAGCCGCGCGAGCTGATCTGGATCTTCGGCATGCTGATCTACGTCGTGCTGATGGCCGAGGCCTTCGCCGGCTACCTGCTGCCGTGGGGCCAGATGTCCTACTGGGGCGCGCAGGTGATCGTGAACCTGTTCCAGACCATCCCGTACATCGGGCCGGAGCTGGTGACCTGGATTCGCGGTGACTTCCTGCTCTCGGATGCCACGCTGAACCGGTTCTTCGCCCTGCACGTGGTGGCCCTGCCGCTGGTGCTGATCCTGCTGGTGGCCGCGCACATCATCGCGCTGCACGAGGTGGGTTCGAACAACCCCGACGGCGTCGAGATCAAGGCCCACAAGGACGAGAACGGCATTCCGAAGGACGGCATCCCGTTCCACCCGTACTACACGGTGAAGGACATCGTGGGCGTGGGCGTGTTCCTGATCGTCTTCTTTGCCATCGTGTTCTTCGCCCCCGAGGGTGGCGGCTACTTCCTGAAGCCGGACAACTTCATCCCGTCCGATCCGCTGGTGACCCCCGACCTGATCCCGCCGGTCTGGTACTTCACGTCGATGTACTCGGTGCTGCGCTCCGTGCCGGATCCGTTCCTGGGCGTGGTGGCCATGGGGGCCGCGGTGGTGATCCTGTTCGTCATCCCCTGGCTGGACCGGAACCCCGTCAAGTCGATGCGCTATCGCTCGTTCGCGGCCAAGTTCAACCTGGCGGTGTTCGTGGTTGCGTTCGTGATCCTCGGCTGGCTGGGCCTGCAGCAGGCCACCACCGCGGTGAGCGACATGAGCCTGCGCTTCGCTCAGGTGTACTTCCTGTTCTTCTTCCTGCTGTGGTTCCTGTCGCGGGAGCGTTCGGCCGGCTTCAGCATCCTGGCATTCCTGGTGCTGGTCGCGATCTACACGTTCTACGACGTGGTCCGCTTCGATCCGGACGAAGCCTCCCTGATCATGTGGGGCTGGCTCATCCCGACCGTTTATCTGTTCGTGACCATGGTGGCCCCCGTGTTCGCACGTGGTCTGGGCCGTGACCGTGCCGTTCCGCAAAGGGTGACTTCGTGATGAAAAAGCTGATTGCTGCAACCTTCGTGGGCCTTGCGGCCCTGTTCATGGGGCCGGCGGGTACCGCCGGCGCCAGCGAGCTGATGTCGGCCAACGTGGACATCTCCAACCAGAACGCGCTGCAGCGGGGTGCCCGCCTGTTCGCGGACAACTGCATGGGATGCCACTCGACCAAGTACGAGCGTTATAACCGGGTCGGCAAGGGTATCGGCCTGACCGAAGAGCACATGGAAGAGCACTTCATCTTCGTCACCGACGAAGAGGGTGAGCCGGTAGGTGTCGGTTCGCTGATGGAGATCGCCATGGAAGACGACTATGCCGAAGAGGCCTTCGGCGTCGTCCCGCCGGATCTGACCCTGACCGCCCGCATCCACGGCGAGGACTGGCTGTATACCTTCCTCAAGTCGTTCTACCGCGACGAGTCCCGTCCGCTGGGCGCCAACAACACCATCTTCAGTAATGTCGGCATGCCGCATGTCCTGTGGCACAAGCAGGGCTGGCAGGAGCTGGTCGAGGACGAGGATGGCAACGAACGCCTGGAGCTGGTCGAGAGCGGCAGCATGAGTCCGACCGAATACGATCGAGCGGTGCGCGACATCGTTACCTATCTGTCGTACATCGGCGAACCCGTGCAGCTGGAGCGCCAGCGGATCGGGGTCTTCGTGATGATCTTCCTCGCCTTCTTTACCGTGCTGGCGTACTTCTTGAAAAAGGAATACTGGAAGGACGTACACTAGGCGGGACGAGCCGTAGTCGGCGTGCCCCGGAGGACCGGGGTGCGCCGGCATCCTGTACCGTCGACCCGGCGGAACCCCATGCCGGGCTAGGGAGAATGCCATGGCGCTGGTCGCCAACCGCCGTTCCGTTATGACGCTGTTTTCTGCACACGACTGCGTGCGCTGTCACCGGGTGCGCATCATCCTCGCCGAGAAGGACATCGCGGTGGACGTGGTCAATCTCGGGCCCGACGACATGCCCGAAGATCTCTCCGACCTGAACCCGTACAACGAGGTCCCCACCCTGGTGGACCGGGATCTGGCCCTGTACGGGACCCATGTCATCACCGAGTATCTCGACGAACGCTTCCCGCATCCGCCACTGATGCCGGTGGATCCGGTCTCGCGCGCGGCCGCGCGTCTGGCGCTCTATCGCGTCGAGCGCGACTGGTACGAGGGACTGGACAACCTCGCGAAGGCTTCGGGTTCCGGGGTCAGCAAGGCCCGCAAGGTGCTCAAGGAGAGCTTCATCGCGTCCGGCGAGATCTTTGAACTCAAGCCGTACTTCCTGAGTGACGAGTTCAGTATCGTGGATGCGGCCATCGCCCCGGTCATCTGGCGGTTGCCGGCCGTGGGCATCGAACTGGAAAGCCTGCCGCAGGCGATCCAGGACTATGCCGAACGGGTGTGCCGGCGCGAATCCTTCTCCATCAGCCTGACCGAAGCCGAACGGGAGCTGCGGCTTTGACTTCTTCCCGCCCCTATCTGCTGCGTGCCCTGTGGGGCTGGATCACCGACAACGGCATGACACCGCACCTGCTGGTAGATGCCACGGTCGACGGCACGGTCGTGCCGGACGCCTTCGTCGAGCAGGGCAAGATCACCCTGAATGTGGGCCCCACGGCCGTGCAGGGTCTGGAGCTGGGGGACGAGTACGTGTCGTTCTCGGCACGGTTCGCCGGCAGTCCGATGGATGTCTTCGTGCCGCAGACCGCGGTGATGGCGATCTATGCGCGCGAGAACGGCCAGGGGATGATGTTCGGCAGCGAGCCCGGGCCGGATCCGGACCCCGGTCCCGGAGACGGGCCGCCGGATGACGGCGACGACGCGGGTGAGGGCGGCGACGAGGCGCCCCGGCGCAAGGGCGGCCCGTCCCTGACCGTGGTCAAGTAAGGACGCGCGTCACGGCGCGGGCGGCGCCTTCCCCGGATTGAGGATCCCGTCCGGATCGAACACCGCCCGCACCCCTTCCATCAGCGTCAGTGCGGCCGGATCCAGTTCGCGATCCACGAACGGTCGCTTGACCAGTCCCACACCATGTTCCCCCGACAGGCTGCCGTCGAGCGACAGGACGAGGCGGAACACTTCATCCAGACACACTTCGGCCCGTTGCATCTCTTCCGGATCGTCCGGATTGACCAGCAGATTCACGTGGATGTTGCCGTTGCCGGCGTGGCCGAAATTGACGATGCGGATGGCGTGCCGCTCGGCCAGTTGCTCCAGGCCGCCGATCAGGGCGGGGATCCGCGATACCGGCACCACGACATCTTCGTTGATCTTCTTCGGGGCAATGGTCCGCAGCGCCGGTGACAGGGCCTTGCGTACCTGCCAGAGACGCTCCATCGCCTCCGGTGTGTCCGCGACATCCACGCTCAGGGCCCCTTCGGCGGCCGCCCCGCGGATCCCGTCGGTCCGGGTCTCGATGATCTCGGCGGGACCGTCGGCCTCGATCATCAGGATGGCCCCGGCGTCTTCCGGCAGTTCCACCCCGCCATACCCGCGGATCATCCCGATCGCCGAGCGGTCCATGAACTCCAGCGCCGAAGGCGATTCCGCGCGTGCCATCAGTCTTGCGACTGCCCGGGCCGCCGCATCGATGCTCGGGTAGACCGCCTGCAGCAGGCGGGTACACTCCGGGCGCGGTGTCAGCTTGAGGGTCGCCTGGGTGATGATCCCCAGAGTTCCCTCCGAGCCGATCAGCAGGCGGGTGAGGTCGTAGCCGACCACACCCTTGGTGGTGCGTACGCCGGTGCGAAAGTGTTCCCCGGTGCCCGCGACGGCCTCCAGACCAAGCGTATTGTCGCGCGGTGTTCCGTACTTCACTGCGTGCGGCCCGGCCGAGTTGTAGGCGAGATTCCCTCCCAGGGTGCAATACGCGGCACTGGTCGGGTCGGGGGGCCAGAAGAAACCGTGTTCGCCTGCCGCGGCCTGAATCTCGGCGTTGGTGACCCCGGGTTCGGCAATCAGCCAGCGATTCGCGGGATCCACATCCACGATGCGGTTCATGCGCTCCAGGGACAGCACCAGTCCGCCGCGGTCGGGAACCGCCGCGCCGGTTGTGCCCGTGCCCCGGCCGCGCGCCACCAGCGGCGCCCCGAGGCGCCGGCACAGGCGGACGAGTTCGACGACGGTCTGACTGTCGCGGGCGAACGCCACGGCTTCGGGCGCGGCGTGCAGGCGCGAATTATCGGCGCCATAGGCCCAGCAGTCCGCCGGGTCCAGCAGGCGGTCCTCCGGCGACAGCAGGCGTTCGATCTCGCGCGCCAGATCGCTCATGAGTCGTCCGCCCGGATCGCGTCCACGATCCATTCCACGCCGCCATCACCGTCCAGCGCCACCACGTCGAAGCGCGCCGGGCCGTTCCAGTCTTCCTCCAGCATCCAGGTTTCCGCCATGCGCACCAGCTTGCGGCGCTTGCGCCGGTCGACGCTCTCCAGTCCGCCTCCGTAATCCTGATTGCTGCGCATGCGGACCTCGACAAAGACCACGGTGTCCCCCTCGCGCAGAATCAGATCCAGCTCGCCCCAGGGACGCCGGACATTGCTGGCCACGAGGCGCAGCCCGCGATCCTGGAGATAGCGCGCGGCGCGTTGTTCGGCCTGCTGGCCGGATTCTCCCGGACGGAACATCAGTCGGAGGGAGTTCCGGCATCCAGCCGCCGGGGTTCACCACGGACGAACCGCGCCCAGGCCGGCGTCCGCTGCCAGTCACCGGTCAACGGGTTGAGTTGCCACTCGCCGGCGGTACCGACGAGCGTTGTATGCGGGGCCGCGTAGCTTGTATCGGCGCGTACGGCCAGGCGCCGGGCGTCCATGCCCAGGGCATAGAAGCGCGGCAGCCCGGATTGTTCCCGCAGCGGCTCGGCTCCGGTGTTCCCCAGCGCGGCGATTTCAGTGAACAGCCCGGGCGCATCCGGGAACGCGATCCCGTTGAGATCGCGGTCGCGCGAGGCGTCGGGGCGACCGGGATAGACATGTGGTGTGGACATCATCGGCAGGCGTGAGGCCTGGTGGAAGTGCAGATGCGGCGCGATGCGGCGTACGTCGGCAGCGCTTCCCGCGACGAAGATGTAACCGACATCGGCGCGGATCTGCGGGTCGCCTTCGAGGCCGAGTCCGAGGCGGCGGGACACCGACGCAATGCGCTCGCGACTGCGATCAATCCCGACGTGGGCGGCGATGCGGTCGTTGAGGTCCCCGGCACGGGTGTCCACTCGCGCCACCTCCCGTGGGGGTGCCCCGTGTTCCTCGGCGGCCAGTGACCATGCGGATGCCAGGCGATCACCGAAGGCCCCCTCGGCGATGATGCCGAGGCCGGCGCCCCAGCCGGTGCGAGCCGCGCGGTCGGCCACGGCGCGGGCGTCGGCCTCGGGATCCAGCGCCAGTGTGGTTACGCCGCGCGGCAGGGCGTTGGCGGTGCGGTTGAGGAGCACCCCGGGCCGATGATCCTCGAGGTCGGCGACCGCGGCGACGGCATCGCGCTGCAGCGGGCCGATAATGTGATCGGCACCTTCGAGTACTGCATCGCGATAAAGGGCAACGGCCTGGCGTGGATCGCCGCGGGTATCGCGCACCCGGAGCTGCCCCTGGCCGTCGGCGTAATGAGCCCGGGTGATGCCGTCGAGAACCGCCTCCCCCAGGTCGGCCAGATTGCCCGACAATGGCAGCAGGACCACCGTATCTCCGGCCGGGTCCGCGCTGGCGGGCGACGCCGCGAGCAGCTCCGGGAGGTGGCTGTTCGCGGGATGCCGGGGGAAGGCTTGCTGCCAGCGTCGGGCAAACGTTTCCGCTGCAGCGGCATCGTCCGCCCGGCCCAGTCCCCCAAACAGTTCGTGCCAGCCATCGGCCCCGACGATGTCCTCGCGCTCGAGTCGTTCCCGCTGGGTCGGGCGCAGGGCGGCCATCAGGCCCCAGATCCGCTCATGGTTGGCGGTCTGCAGATCGGGTTCCAGGGTCAGCAGCGAATCCAGCCGAAATCGCACATTCAGGGCCTGATACCATTGCTGTTCCCATTCCAGCAGCCGGGCATGCAGCTCCATACCGCGTCGATGGAATTCCGGGGTGCGTGTCGGATCGTCCGGATCGTCGGCCCCCAGGCGCTCGGCCGCGAGGTCGGCCTCCCCGCGGTGCCAGGCCAGCCAGCCGCCGCGCACGCGGTCGGCAAGCGGGCGTGGCTCCGCGTCGGGCAGGCGGATCCAGGCCGCCTCCGCGCGTTCCAGCAGCGGTTCCGGGACCGGGTCCAGTGCCAGCACCGCGTCGACCGCGGCCCGCAATTCCTCCGGCTCGGCCTGCTCGTCCGGCAACGCCTCGATCTGCTCGAGCCGATGCTCGGCCAGCGGCTCCGGGGCCAGCTCGATCTCGGCCGGGATTTCGGGGTCCGGGTCCGGTGTCGGCGCGGGATCCGGTTGCGGCGCAGCGCAGGCGGCCATCAGGCCGGCCGCCAGCAGTACCATGAGCGGGCGCGTCAGGCCCGGGCCCGGCACGGAGCGGCGTAGCGGGCGTAGCGGGAGCGGGAGTCGGTTCACGGCAGACATCGGATTGGCGATAAGGAGTCAGTATTGGAAGCGCGCGAAACAGTGTCAACGCAGGGCGGAACCCTGTGGGTGGTGGCCACCCCGATCGGCAATCGGGCCGATCTGGGACAGCGCGCCCGGGATGTATTGTCGCATGTCTCGCGCATCGCGGCGGAGGATACGCGTCACAGCCGCGCGCTGCTGGCGCCGCTGGGCATCGACACGCCGCTGGTCAGTCTGCACGAACACAATGAAGAACAGCGCGTCGCGGGGCTGCTCGCGCAGCTGGCCGCGGGCGAAGATGTGGCGCTGATCTCGGATGCGGGCACCCCGCTGGTGTCGGACCCCGGGTTTCGCCTGGTCCGCGGGGCCCGCGAAGCCGGCCATGCCCTGCGCGCGGTGCCCGGCCCGAGCGCCCCCCTGGCCGCGCTGGCGGTCTCGGGGATGCCGAGCGACCGGTTCTGTTTTGACGGCTTCCTGCCGCACGCCGCGGGCGCGCGCGAAAGGCGCCTGGCCGAACTGCTGGCGCGTCCGCAGACCGGCATCGTGTTCGAGTCCGCGCATCGCATCCTTGCGGCGGCCCGGGAGCTGGCCGCGCAGGCGCCGGACCGCTCCGTGTTCCTCGGGCGCGAGCTGACCAAGCAATACGAGGAACATTATTACGGTCCGGCCGGCTGCCTGCCCGAATGGCTGGAGGCGGATGCCTGGCGCACCCGCGGCGAATTCGTGCTGGTGCTGGCCCCGGCGCCGACCGTCGACGAAGACGGCGACGCGCTGTCGGGTGAACATGAACGGCTGCTGGCCGGCCTGGTCGCCGAGCTTCCCGTCAAGCGGGCCGTGCGCCTGCTGGCCGATGCCACCGGGCTGCCGCGCAACCGGCTCTACGCCCGCGCGCTGGAACTGCAGCAGGCGGACCGCGAACAGGGCGATGATCCCGCCTGACTGCCCCGGATATCCTTGCATCGGGAGCAGGGCGCGGGTAAAAGGGAGGCGGGAGTCGGCCGGGCGGTCGCTGCGCCCGCGTGGCGTGGAGGAAAGTCCGGGCTCCGCAGGGCAGGACGCCAGGTAACACCTGGGCGGCGCGAGCCGACGGAAAGTGCCGCAGAAAACATACCGCCGATGGCCCGGCTCGTCCGGGCACAGGCAAGGGTGAAATGGTGCGGTAAGAGCGCACCGCACGGCTGGTAACAGTCCGTGGCACGGTAAACCCCGTCCGGAGCAAGGCCAAATAGGGGTGCATGGTGTGGCCCGCATCGCACCCGGGTAGGCTGCTTGAGGCGTCCGGTGACGGACGTCCCAGATGAATGATCGTTCTCGACAGAACCCGGCTTACAGGCCGGCTCCCACTTTTCCCCACCATTGTCCCCGCGTGTCTCGCGCGCCCCGGCCGGGTGCTCGCGAAATCATCAAGTAATTTCTCAAGAGTGATCGCCAGGCTCCTGGTTTTCAACGGTCCGTTCCGGTCCTCTCCCGTCGCATTGACCGCGTCTCGTAAGTCTCTGTGATGCAAGGCTTATTTTTCTCGTGCAAGCCCGTTTTTCCTTGACCCTCAACAGGGGTGTACCTATAGTGGATTCAAGTGGGGAAAAGTGGGAGAAGGTGGGATTCCACCGCCAGCGGCCATGTTTCGAGGCGTCAGTCAGCTCAATCTGGATGCGAAAGGACGCCTGGCCATGCCGGCGCGTTATCGCGATGAGCTCGTGGCGTCCTGCGACGGCCAGCTGGTGGTTACGGTTCACCCGGATCGCTGTCTTCTGGTGTATCCGCGCCCGGAATGGGAGCGGGTCGAGCAGAACCTGATGTCGCGCCCCAACCTGAAGCCGGCCGTGGTCCGCCTGCAGCGCCTGCTGGTCGGGCATGCCTCCGACTGCGAGCTTGACGGCAACGGGCGCCTGTTGCTGCCGCAGCCGCTGCGCAAGTTTGCCGGCATGGACAAGCAGGTCGCCCTGCTGGGTCAGGGCAAGAAGTTCGAGATCTGGGATCAGGCGACCTGGGATCAGCGCTGCGAGGAGATGTTCGAGGATGGCATCGATACCGAAGAACTCGAGTCGATCTCGCTGTGATGCAGGAACCGCAACAGGCCCATGTTCCGGTCCTGCTGGACGCCGTGCTCGAGGGGCTGGCGGTGCGCGCTGACGGTTTCTACGTGGACGGCACCTTCGGAAGGGGCGGGCACAGCCGCGCCTTGCTTGACCGTCTGGGGCCGGACGGTCGCCTGCTGGCGATGGACCGGGATCCCGAGGCGGCCGAGGCCGCCTCTTCGTTTCTGGGGGATCCGCGTTTCGCGTTCGAGTCCGCGCCGTTCTCGTCCATGGCCGAGCTGCTGCGGCAGCGCTACCCGGATCGCCGGCCGGATGGCGTGTTCCTCGATCTCGGGGTGTCATCGCCGCAGCTGGACGATGCCGCGCGCGGTTTCAGTTTCCAGCATGACGGCCCGCTGGACATGCGCATGGACCCGTCGTCCGGCGAAAGCGCGGCCGACTGGCTGGCGCGCGCCGAGGAAAAGGAGATCGCGGACGTGATCTACCAGTACGGCGAGGAGCGTTTCTCGCGGCGCATCGCTCGCGCGATCGTGCGCGCCCGTGCCGAAGGTCCGATTAGCCGCACGGCGCGCCTGGCGGAACTGGTGCGTGCCGCGGTGCCGCGCCGCGAGCCCGGCAAGCACCCCGCGACGCGCACCTTCCAGGCCCTGCGCATCCACGTGAACGCCGAGCTGCGCGAGCTGGAGACGTGGCTGGAAACCATCCCCGAGGTCCTGCCGGCCGGGGCGCGCCTGGTGGTGATTGCCTTCCACTCGCTGGAAGATCGCATGGTCAAGCGGGCCTTCCGCGGGGACCGTGACGATGCCCCCCGCATCCCGCGCGGGCTGCCGGTCATGCCGGAGGCGGCACCGCGCCCGTTGCGCCCGCTGGGCAAGCCGGTGCGGGCGGATGCCGGGGAACAGCAACGCAATCCGCGGGCACGTTCGGCCGTGCTGCGCGTGGCGGAGCGCAACTGATGGTCTGGCGCGGGCTCGCGATCGTCGCGCTGTCGGTGGGCGCGTTTGCGTCGGCGATTGGCGTGGTGGTGGCGCGCCACGAGGCGCGTCAGGCGTTCGTTGAGCAGCAGGCCGTGCTGGCCGAGCGCGACCGGCTCAACCTGGAATGGACCCGGCTGCAGATCGAGCAGTCCACCTGGGCGACGCCCGGGCGTATCGAGCGTCATGCGCGCGAGGAGCTGGGCATGTTGCGCCCCGATGCGGATCGCCTCGTGGTGATCGGGAGGGACGCATGGGCGCGCTGAAACGCGAAATCTCGATGGGCCGTCTGCGGGCGCTGGTGGTCCTGCTGGTCCTGATGCTGATCGCGCTGGTGTTGCGCGCCGCCGATCTGCAGATGTTCAAGAGCGAGTTCCTGTCCGCCCAGGGCGAGGCGCGCCAGGTGCGCACGCTGACCGAGACCGCCCACCGCGGTGCGATTACCGATCGCCACGGCGAACCGCTGGCGATCTCGGCACCGGTGCAGACCGCGTGGGCGCATCCGGGGGCGCTGCTGGAGGCGCGCGAACGCTGGGGCGAGCTGGCCGCGGCCCTGGACATGGACCGCGAGACCCTGGCGGAGCGCATCGAAAATCGCGCCGACCGCGAGTTCGTCTATCTGCGTCGGCACATGCTGCCGGCCCGGGCCGAAGCGGTGGCCTCCCTGCGCGTCCCCGGGGTGTCCCTGACGCGCGAGTTTCGCCGTTACTATCCGCATGGTGAGGCGGTCGCGCATGTGCTGGGTTACACCGACATCGACGACCAGGGCCAGGAAGGGGTCGAGCTCGCGTTCGACTACTGGCTCTCCGGGCAGCCGGGCGCCAAGCGGGTACTGCGCGACCGGCATGGTCGTACCATCCGCGACGTCGCCAGCATCCGTCCGGCGCGCGAAGGCAACCCCCTGCGGCTGACGCTGGACGCCCGGTTGCAGTTCCTGGCCTACCGCGAACTCAAGGCCGCGGTGCAGCGCCACGACGCGCGCGGCGGATCGGCCGTGCTGCTGGATGCGCGCAGCGGCGACATCCTCGCGATGGTCAATCAGCCCGGTTTCAACCCCAACAATCGCAGTTCGATCCGCTCCGATCGCGCTCGCAACCGGGCGGTCGTGGACGCGTTCGAACCCGGCTCGGTCATCAAGCCGTTTACCGTCGCGGCGGCCCTGGATGCCGATGCGGTCGACCCTCACGTGACCCTGGACACCGCGCCCGGCACGATGCAGGTGGGACGTCTGACGGTCCGTGATCTGCGCGACTACGGCACCATCGACCTGACCACGCTGATCGCGCGGTCCTCCAACGTGGGCGCAACGCGTCTTGCCCTGGACACCGAGCCGGCCGATTTCTGGCAGACGCTGCACCGCGCCGGTTTCGGGCAGGCAACCGGCCTGCATTTTCCGGGCGAGGCGCGTGGCACCCTGCGCGACTTCACCGCCTGGCGCGAGGTCGAGCAGGCCACGCTCGGCTACGGTTACGGGCTCGCGGTCACGCCGCTGCAGCTGGCTGCCGGGTACACGGCCTTTGCCAATGACGGACGTCGCCTGCCGGTGCGCCTGGTCGAGACCGCCGATGATGCCCGCGAGCCGCAACGGGTGATGAGCGCGGACACCGCCGGACGCCTGCGCGCGATGATGGAACATACCGTGGGCAGCGAGGGCACCGCGCGCCAGGCCGTGATCGACGGATATCGGGTCGCCGGCAAGACCGGCACCGCGCGCAAGGCGGTGCGCGGCGGTTATGCCGAGGACCGTTACTACTCCAGTTTCGTCGGTCTGGTCCCGGCATCCGAGCCACGGTTCGTGATGGCGGTGGTGGTGGACGAACCCGCCGACGTGCATTACGGCGGGGCGGTCGCGGCGCCGGTGTTCCGCGAGGTCACCGCCTCGGCCCTGCGCATGTACAACGTGCGCCCGGACGCGATGCCCGAGATCCCGATGCAGCTCGCCACCGGCGAGGAGGCGCAGCCATGACCGCCGCGGCGACCGATCCACGGGTGGCCGGGGTGGATCTGCACGCGCAGTTCCCCGAGGCCCTGGATGGCCACGGCCCGCTGGTCGTGACCGACCTGGTGCAGGACAGCCGCGCGGTGACCCCGGGCGCCGGGTTCGTGGCCCTCCGGGGAACCCGCGAGCACGGTCTGGCCCACGCCGAGGATGCCGCGGCGCGCGGCGCCGGCGTGATCCTGTGGGACGAGGCCGATGCGGGGCCCCCCGCCGGCTCGCCCGGGGTGCCCGGCGTTCATGTGCCGGGGCTGCGTGCCCTGTTGCCGGTCATGGCGCAGCGGGTATTCGGCGCCTGGCCGGAGGCCGCACCGATCGTCGCGGTGACCGGCACCGACGGCAAGACCTCGGTGACGCATCTGATTGCAGCGGCACTCGAACGTCTGGGTACCCCGACCGGACTGGTTGGCACCCTGGGCGTCGGGCGTCCGGGGCAGCTGCGCCCGGCCGGGCACACGACCCCGGGCGTGCTCGAGCTCCATCGGCATCTGGCCGGGCTGGCGCGCGAAGGCTGCGAAGCCGCGGCGCTGGAGGCCTCTTCGCACGGGCTCGTCCAGGGGCGTCTGGACGGGGTTCCGGTGCGCGTCGCGGTGCTGACCCGCCTGGGCACGGATCATCTGGATTTCCATGGCAGTCAGGCCGCGTATGCCGAGGCCAAGGCCATGCTGTTCGACCGCCCGGGACTGCGCACGCGGGTGATCAACGCCGATGACGAGCTCGGTCACGAGCTTCTGCGCCGTCCGGTGCCCGAGGGCATCACCGACATCACCTGGGGTCTGGAGTCTTCCGCAGCGATGGCGCGTGCCGAGGCGATCCAGGCCGGCCCGGAGGGGCTGCACTTCGTGCTCGTTGCCGACGGGCGGCGCGTGCCGGTGCGGTCGCGGCTGTACGGACGGTTTCAGGTCGAGAACCTGCTGGCCACTCTGGCCGCCCTGCATGCCCTCGGACATGCCTGGGAGGCCGCCGCGGACGCGGTGGCCGAGCTGCCCGGGGTCCCCGGGCGCATGGAGCGTCACGATCTGCCGGGCGGAGCCCAGCTGGTGGTCGATTACGCCCACACCGCGCAGGCCCTGGAGGCCGCATTGAGTGCGTTGCGTCCGCATGTGCGTGGCCGCCTGTTCGTGGTTTTCGGCTGCGGCGGCGATCGCGACCGGGGCAAGCGTCCGGCGATGGGGCGCGTGGCCATGCGTGCAGCGGACCGGGTGATCGTGACCGATGACAATCCGCGCCGCGAGGACGCGGCGGCCATCCGTCACGCGGTGCTCCAGGGCTGTGACGATCCCGCGCGCTGCCGCGAGATGGGCGATCGCGAAGCCGCGGTGCGTACCGCGGTCGCCGATGCCGGGCCGGGCGACATCGTGCTGCTGGCGGGCAAGGGGCACGAAACCACCCAGCAGATCGGTGACCGGTTTCATCCATTCAGTGATCGCGAGCTGGCCGCCCGGCTGGCGCGCGAGGGGATTTCCGGGGAGGGGGAGCGATGATCCGGATGACGGCCGGAGAACTGGCGACCGCCGTGGGCGGGCGCCTGCAGGGGGACGCCGGGGCGGCATTCACCGGCGTGTTCAGCGACACGCGTAACCCGCGTGAAGGCGGGCTGTTCGTCGCCCTGCGCGGTCCGAACTTTGATGCCCATGACCATCTGCACGCCGACTTGCCGGCACCGGTGCTGCTGGTTCGCCGCGCACGCGAAGACCTGCCGCAGACCCAGGTGGTGGTGCCCGATACCGGCGAGGCCCTGGGGCGACTGGCCGCGACCTGGCGCAGGCGGTGCCACGCGCGGGTGATCGCGCTGACCGGCTCCAACGGCAAGACCACCACCCGCGAGATGCTGCGCTCGATCCTCGCGCGCATGGGGCGGGTGCATGCCAGCGAAGGCAACCTGAACAACGAGATCGGGACACCGCTGACCCTGCTGGCGATGCCGGAGGATACCGACTTCGCGGTGATCGAACTGGGCGCCAACCACGCCGGCGAGATCGGCCGCATGGCCGCGTGGACCCAGCCGCACGTCGCCATGATCACCAATGCCGGTCATGCCCACCTCGAAGGTTTCGGCAGCCTGGAAGGCGTGGCGCACGCCAAGGCCGAGATCTACTCGTGTCTGCCGGCCCAGGGCGGAACCGCAGTGGTGAATCTGGACGACCCGTTCGCCGACTACTGGCTGTCGCTCAACGAGCACCATCATCTGCAGCGCTTCTCCCTCGAGGGGGGCGGCGAGGTCGAGGGCGTGTGGGTCGCCCCGGATCGCCTGCGCCTCACGATCCTCGGGGCCAGCCGCGAGATCCGCCTTGCCGGTCCCGGCCGCCATGTCGCGGCGAATGCCGTGGCGGCCGCTGCCGCCGCCAATGCCGCGGGCGCCGCGATCGACATCATCGCGCAGGGACTGGGCGACTGGCGCCCGGTCGCCGGTCGCCTGCAGGCGCTGCAGCACGCCGGCGGTGCCCGCATCTGGGACGACAGCTACAACGCCAACCCCGATTCCCTGCGGGCCGGTCTGGAGGTGCTGGCGGCGGTGCCTGGTCGGCGCATCCTGGTGCTGGGGGAAATGGGCGAGCTGGGCGGCGATGCCGCGGCCCTGCACGTGGCCACCGGGCGGGAGGCCCGAGCAATGGGGATCGATTTCTGCCTGGCGCTGGGCGAGCTGGGCCGCGAAACCGCTGATGCCTTCGGCGAGCAGGGCGAGTGGTTCCCCGATCATGCCGCACTGGTCGCGCGTCTGCAGGGGTTGCTGGACGAGCGAACCACCGTGCTGGTCAAGGGTTCGCGCAGCCAGCACATGGAATCCATCGTGGAGGCGCTGGACGCGCAGCCCGTGAACCCGGAGGCGGCGGATGCTGTTCGCACTGACTGAATATCTCGCCCAGTTCCATTCCGGGTTCACGGTCTTCCAGTACCTGACCCTGCGCGCCATCCTCGGGGTGGTGACGGCGCTGGCGATCGCGCTGCTGATCGGCCCCTCGGTGATTCGCCGTCTGACCCTCGGCAAGGTGGGCCAGAACATCCGCGAGGACGGCCCCGAATCGCACCTGAGCAAGGCCGGCACGCCCACCATGGGCGGTGCGCTGATCCTGGTGGCCGTGGCGGTGGCCACCCTGCTGTGGAGCGACCTGACGAATCGTTTCGTCTGGATCGTGCTGCTGACCACGCTGGCCTTCGGCGCCGTCGGTGGCTGGGATGACTATCTCAAGCTGCGTTACGGCAACAGCCAGGGGCTGTCGGCCCGATCCAAGCTGCTGTGGCAGACCCTGTTCGCCCTGGTGGCCGCCGGGGTGATCATGCTCACGGCCCAGGATCCGGTGGAAACCACCTTTTATCTGCCGGTGTTCAAGGACATCGAATTCAGTCTGGGCTGGCTGTTCATCCCGCTGGTGTGGCTGGTGGTGGTCGGTTCGTCCAATGCGGTGAACCTGACCGACGGGCTGGACGGTCTGGCCATCATGCCGGCGGTTCTCGTCGCCGGCGCGCTGGGCATCTTCGCCTATGCCGCGGGCCATGCGGTGTTCGCCAACTATCTCGGCATTCCCGCGGTGCCCGGGGTCGGCGAGGTGGGGATCTTCGCCGCCTCGCTGGTGGGGGCGGGGCTCGGGTTCCTGTGGTTCAACACCTATCCCGCGCAGGTTTTCATGGGCGATGTCGGGGCCCTCGCCCTGGGCGCGGCGCTGGGAATGATGGCCATCCTTACGCGCCAGGAGATCGTGCTGCTGATCATGGGCGGCGTGTTCGTGCTGGAGACCGTCTCGGTCATGCTGCAGGTCGCCTCGTTCAAGCTGACCGGACGGCGAATGTTCCGCATGGCGCCGCTGCATCACCACTTCGAACTCAAGGGCTGGCCGGAGCCGCGCGTGATCGTGCGTTTCTGGATCCTGACCGTGGTGTTCGTCCTCATCGGTCTGGCGACCCTGAAGGTGCGCTGATGGAACGGGTGCGAAGCGACAACCTGATCGTCGGGCTGGGCGCCACCGGGCAGTCGGTGGCGCGCTACCTGCTCGCGCGCGGGATGTCGTTCGCGGTCACCGATACCCGTCGCGAGCCGCCGGCCTGTGACGATCCCGAACTGGCGCGGATCCTGAACGAGCGTTGGGTCGGCCCGCTGGACGGCCTGGATGCGAGCGGGGTGCGTCGCCTGATCGTCTCGCCCGGGGTGGTCCTGGAGCACCCGGTGATCGCCGCCGCCAGTGAGGCCGGTGCCGAAGTCACCGGGGATATCGACCTGTTCGCCCGCGAGGCCGGAGCCCCGGTGATCGCGATCACCGGTTCCAACGGCAAGAGCACGGTGACGGCGCTGGTCGGCGAGCTGCTGGATGCGGCCGGCTACGCGGTGGCGGTGGGGGGCAACTACGGGACCCCGGCGCTGGACCTGCTGGAACGCGACCCGGAGGTGTTCGTGCTGGAGCTGTCCAGCTTCCAGCTGGAACGGTGTCACGATCTGGCGCCCGCTGCTGCCGTAGTGCTCAACCTGTCGCCGGATCACCTCGATCGCTATCCCGACATGGCCGCCTATCTGCGCGCCAAGCAGCGGGTGTTCCGCGGCGCGCGGCGCGGACTGCTCAATCGTGACGACCCGATGGTGGCGGAACTGACCACACCGCCGGGCATGGCACGCGAGACCTTCGGTCTGGGCGTGCCGGCGGCGGACGCCGACTGGGGCGTTTGTGTCGGCGGCCACGGGGAGGGACCGCACCTGTGTCGTGGCGGCCAGGCCCTGCTGGAGACCGCGCGCCTGCGCATGCGTGGCCAGCACAACTGGGCCAACGCCCTGGCCGCACTGGGCCTGGTCTGGCCGTGGCTGGACTCGGCCGGGCGCCGGGCGCGGGCCCTGGCGGCGCTGGCCGATTTCCCGGGGCTGCCGCATCGCTCGCAGTGGATCGCCTCGGTCGACGGCGTGGACTGGATCAACGATTCCAAGGGCACCAACCTCGGTGCCACCCTGGCCGCATTGCGCGGCACGCCCGGGCCGCTGGTTCTGATCGCCGGTGGCCAGGCCAAGGGGCAGGATTTCGCCCCGCTGGCCGATCAGCTGGCCGGCAAGGTGCGCGGCGCAGTGCTGCTGGGAGAGGACGCACCGTTGATCGCGCGTGCCCTCGCCCCGGTGGTGCCGGTGCAGCGGGTCGACGACATGGATGCGGCGGTGGCGCATGCCGCGGAATGGGCGCAGCCGGGAGACACCGTGTTGCTGTCGCCCGCCTGCGCCAGCCTGGACATGTATCCGGACTATCGCGCCCGGGGTGACGACTTCGCCCGGGCCGTGCGGGAGCTGGCCGCATGAGCGCCCCGGTCAGCCAGCCGACTTCGCCCATGGTCCGGCGCCTGCAGCAGGAGGTGGACCTGCCGCTGCTGGCGTTGACCGCGGCGCTGGTGGCGCTGGGGCTGGTGATGGTCGCTTCGGCCTCCATGGAGATGGGTGCGCGTGATTTCGGCAATGCCTGGCACTTTCTGCAGCGCCAGGTGCTGTTTGCCGCCCTGGGTACGATGGCCGCGGTGGCGGCATGGAACGTGCCGCTGGCGCGCTGGGAACGCGCCGGCCCGTGGCTGCTGGCGCTGTTCCTGCTGATCCTGGTGGTGGTCCTGCTGCCCGGCGTCGGACGCACGGTCAACGGGGCAACCCGCTGGATTCCGCTGGGAGCGTTCAACCTGCAGGTGGCCGAGCTGGCCAAGTTGCTGGTGGTGATGTACCTGGCGGGCTACATCGTGCGCCATTACTCCACCCTGCGCCTGCAGCTGGCCGGGTTCGTGCGTCCGCTGGTGGTGCTGGGGGCCGGTACCGTCCTGCTGTTGCTGCAGCCGGATTTCGGCGGGGCCGCGATCATGCTGGCGATCGGCATGGGCATGCTGTTCCTCGCCGGCGCCCGCCTGTCGCAGTTCCTCGCGCTGGGGGGCACGATCGCGGCGGGCATGGCGGTCGCCGCGGTTGCGGCGCCTTACCGCATGGCTCGCCTGACGGCCTTCCTGGACCCGTGGCAGGACCCGTTCGCGAGCGGTTTTCAGCTGACCCAGTCGCTGATCGCGATCGGCTCCGGCGGGGTGACCGGCTCGGGGCTGGGCGGCAGCGTGCAGAAGCTGTTCTACCTGCCGGAGGCGCATAACGATTTCCTGTTCGCGGTGTTCGCCGAGGAGTTCGGTTTCTTCGGCGTGCTGGTGCTGATCGCACTGTTCGCAGGGCTGGTCTGGCGCTGCCTGCGCATCGGCCTGGAGGCCCAGCGCAGCGGTCATGCCTTCGGTGCCCATCTGAGCTTCGGCGTGGCGATCTGGCTGGGTCTGCAGGCGGCCCTGAACATGGGCGTGAACATGGGGCTGCTGCCGACCAAGGGGATGACCCTGCCGTTTTTGTCCTACGGCGGCAGTTCGCTGATCGTCAGTCTGATTGCGGTCGGTCTGGTACTGCGGGTGGCCCGCGAGGCGCGGACTCCGGCACCGGCCCCGGTGCCTCGCCGGCGTTCGCGCGCCGCCCGGCAGAGCGGAGGTGCGGCATGACGGCCCCGCGCGTGCTGATCATGGCCGGCGGTACCGGCGGCCATGTCTTCCCCGGGCTGGCGGTGGCCGAGGCCCTGCGCGAGCGCGGGGTCGAGGTGGTCTGGCTGGGGACTCGTGCGGGCGTGGAGGCGCGCCTGGTGCCGCAGGCCGGGATTGACCTGCATACCCTCCCGATCGCCGGTATTCGCGGCAAGGGGCTGTTCGGCCTGGCCTTTGCCCCCTGGCGCCTGGGGCTGTCGCTGTGGGCGGCCCTGGTGCTGCTCCGGCGCATTCGCCCGCATGCGGTGATCGGTTTCGGCGGGTTTGCCGCGGGACCCGGCGGGCTGATGGCCGCGGCCCTGGGACGCCCCCTGGTGATTCACGAACAGAATGCGGTGGCCGGCCTGACCAATCGCTGGCTGGCGAAGGTCGCCGACCGCGTGTTCGCCGGTTTCGACGGTGCGTTCCCGCCCGAGGTGCGCGCCACGCGGGTTGGCAATCCCGTGCGCTCCGCGATCGCGGCCCTGCCCGCCCCGGGCGAGCGCTACGCCGCACGCAGCGGGCCGCTCAATATCCTGGTCCTGGGGGGCAGCCTGGGCGCGCGTTCGCTGAATCACGCGGTGCCCGCCGCGCTCGGCCTGCTGCCGTCGGAACAGCGCCCGCAGGTCCTGCACCAGGCCGGCTCGCGCACCCTGGAAGAAGCCCGCGCGGCGTATGCCGACGCCGGGGTGGAAGCCACGGTCACCGAGTTCATCGCGGACATGGAGGCGGCCTGGGCCGAGGCGGATCTGGTGATCTGTCGCGCCGGAGCGCTGACCGTAGCCGAAGTGGCGGCCGCCGGTGTGGCCGCGGTGTTCGTGCCGTATCCGGATGCGGTGGACGATCACCAGTATGCGAATGCTCAGGCCCTGGTGGACGCCGGGGCGGCCTGGCGTTTCCGCGATGCCGAGCTGGAGCCGCAGGCGCTGGCGCAGCTGCTGGGCTCGCTGGACCGCGAGACCCTGCGCGACCGTGCCGAACGCGCGCGGGCGCTGGCCTGCCCCGACAGTGCCGCGCGCCTCGCCGATGTCTGTGTGGAACTGGCGGGGCCGGGCCCCGCGGGGGAGGGATCATGAGCCACGCGCGCCTGCCGGAACATGCGATGCGCCGCATCCGCCGGATCCACTGCGTGGGGATCGGCGGCTCCGGGATGAGCGGCATCGCCGAGGTGCTGCATCAGCTGGGTTACCGGGTCTCGGGTTCGGACCTGGGGCGGTCGCCGATGATCGACCGCCTGGTGGAGATGGGCGTGCGCGTGGTCGGCGAGCACCGGCCGGAGAACGTGGCCGAGGCCGATGTGCTGGTGGTGTCTTCGGCCATCGATCCGTCCAACCCCGAGGTCGCCGCGGCGCGCGAGCGCGGTATCCCGATCGTGCGGCGTGCCGAGATGCTGGCGGAACTGATGCGTTTCCGCTTCGGGATTGCGGTCGCGGGGACCCATGGCAAGACCACCACGACCAGTCTGGTGGCCAGCGTGCTGGCGGAGGCGGGGATGGATCCGACCTTCGTGATCGGCGGCCGACTCAATTCCACCGCCAGCCACTCGAGCCTGGGGGCGGGTGACTATCTGGTGGCCGAGGCCGACGAGAGCGATGCCTCGTTCCTGCATCTGCAGCCGCTGCTCGCGATCGTGACCAACATCGATGCCGATCACCTGGGGACCTATGGCAATGATTTTCGCCAGCTGCACGAGACCTTTCTCGAGTTCCTGCACCACCTGCCCTTCTACGGGCTGGCGATCCTGTGCGCCGATGACCCGCAGGTGCGCGAGCTGATGCCGGAGCTGGAACGCCCGCGGCTGACCTACGCGATCGATGCCGACGCCGATGTGCGCGCCCTGGACGTGCGCCAGGAGGGCGTGCAGACGCGTTTCCGCCTGCAGCTGCCGGAGGCCGGCGAGCCGTTCCCGGTCACCCTCAATCTCCCGGGGCGCCACAACGTGCTCAATGCCCTGGCCGCGGCGGCCGTGGCCTGGGAGCTGGAGGCCCCGCGCGAGGCGATCGCCACGGCGCTCGAACGCTTCCAGGGCATCGGGCGGCGGTTCCAGGTCCACGAGTGGGCGGGGCCGGCCGGGCCGGTGACGCTGGTCGACGATTACGGCCATCACCCGCGCGAGATCGCCGCGACCCAGGCCGCGGCGCGGGATGCCTGGCCCGGTCGCCGGCGGATCACCGTGTTTCAGCCGCATCGCTACACCCGCACCCGTGACCTGTTCGAGGACTTCGTGGAGGCGCTGTCGGAGACCGACGTGCTGATCCTGCTGGAGGTGTATGCCGCGGGCGAGGCGCCGATCGCCAGCGCCGACGGGCGCAGCCTGGCGCGGGCCATCCGTCTGCGCGGCCAGGTCGAGCCGATTTTCGTGGAACAGGCCGCGGACGTGGCCGGCGTGCTGGAGGGCCTGCTGCAGGCGGACGACGTGATCATCGCCCAGGGGGCGGGCGACATCGGTCGCCTGGCGGCCCTGCTGCCGCAAGAGCTAACCGGAGGTGGCGCATGACACCGCTGGACCCTGCCCTGGCCGCGGCGCGTCATCTGCACGAGCTGCAGCCACGCGGCGAACTGCAGGCGCGGGCACCGCTGGCACCGCTGACCTCATGGCGTGCCGGCGGGCACGCCGACTGGCTGTTCCGCCCCGCGGACCGCGAGGATCTCGCGAACCTGCTGGCGCAGGTCGCCCGCCTCGCGCCCGACCTGCCGATCACCTTCCTCGGGCTCGGCAGCAACGTCCTGGTGCGCGACGGCGGCGTTGCCGGGCTGGTGGTGCATCTGCAGGGCGTTCTGGCCGAGCGCGAACGCCTGGACGGCGACCGGGTGTTCCTGGGTGGCGGGCTGGCCTGTGCCCAGGCGGCGCGCTTCTGTGCCCGCGAGGGCCTGGTGGGGGCGGAGTTCCTCGCCGGCATCCCCGGCACCGTGGGCGGCGCCCTGCAGATGAACGCCGGGGCCTGGGGCGGCGAGACCTGGCCCCTGGTGGAATCGGTGGAGGTGATCGACCGTGAGGGCCGGCTGGAAACCCGCCGCCCGGATGCGTTCCGGGTCGGTTACCGCCGGGTCCAGGGGCTCGATCCGCGCGAGCGTCTGTGGTTCACCGGGGCGACCCTGCGTCTGAGCCCGGGCGACCCGGAGGCGGGTACCCGGCGCATCCGCGAACTGCTGCGCGAACGCTCGGCGAAACAGCCGCTGGGTCAGCCGTCCTGCGGCTCGGTGTTCCGCAACCCGGAAGGCGATCACGCCGCACGCCTGATCGAGGCCGCCGGGCTCAAGGGCCTGCGCGCCGGCGCGGCCGAGGTGTCGCCGGTGCATGCCAATTTCATCACTCACGACGGTACGGCGCGGGCGGAAGACATCGAGCGCCTGATCGACACGGTGCGCAACACGGTGGAGCAGCGGTTCGGCGTCCGCCTGGAGCCGGAGGTACGCATCCTGGGCCGGTTCATCGACCCGGGCGACGACAGCGAGGGAACGGCATGAATCGTAACGACGCAGAACCCCGCGACTATGGCCGGGTGGCGGTATTGATGGGCGGCTGGTCCGGAGAGCGCGAGGTCTCGCTGGCCAGCGGCAACGCCGTGCTGGCGGCTCTGCGACGTCAGGGCGTGGATGCGCATCCGGTCGATCTCACGCGGGCGCACATGGGGCATCTGCACCTCCCCCTGGAGGGGTTCGACCGGGTCTTCATCGCGCTGCATGGAGAGTGTGGCGAGGACGGGGCCCTGCAGGGCTGCCTGGACCTGGCCGGCATGCCCTACACCGGCACCGGCGTGCTGGGTTCCGCCCTGGGGATGGACAAGCTGGCCTGCAAGCGACTGTGGACCGGGAGCAACCTGCCCAGTGCGCCCTACCGGTTGCTGAACCCGGGGTTCGACCCGGATGCGGTGGCCGAGGCGCTGGGGCTGCCCCTGATCGTGAAGCCGGCCCGCGGGGGCTCGAGCCTGGGCATTACCCGGGTGGATCGGGCGGCCGATCTCCCGGCCGCGTGGGAGGCGGCGCGCAGCCAGCCCGGGCAGATCTTCGCCGAACAGTGGATCGAGGGCCACGAATACACCGTGGCCATTCTCGACAACCAGCCGCTTCCGGTGGTCGAGATCCGCGCCGACGGCGGGTTCTACGACTACCACGCGAAATACGAGTCGGACCGCACGGGGTATGTCTGCCCGCCGCCGCTGGATGAAAGCTCGTTACTCGAATTGCAGTCACTGGCGCTGGGTGCGTTTGCCGCGCTGGAGGCCTGTGGCTGGGGGCGGGTCGACATCCTGCAGGACGAGCACGGCGACAACCATCTGATCGAGATCAACACCGTGCCCGGCATGACGGATCACAGCCTGGTGCCCAAGGCGGCGGCCGAGGCCGGGATCGATTTCGACACCCTGTGCCTGCGCATCCTGGACTCCAGTTTCCAGTGCGGAGGGCTGCGATGAATCGCCGGCGCACCCCGCCGGCAGCGCGCTTCGCGCGGCTGCGCAGCGTGTCCGGTCCGGCCCTGCGTCTGCTGGCCGGAATGGTGCTGGCCGCGGCGATCGTGCTGGTCCTGCTGGCGACGACCCGCATCGAGCCGGACGCGCTGGTGCCGGTGGAGAGCATCGAGATCGCCGGCGAGCCGCGCTACGCGGACGTGGAGCGGGTGCGTGAACTCGCGCGTCGCCACGCGCCGGGGTTCATTACCGCCGATCTGGCGGCGCTGGAACGTTCGCTGGTCGCCGAGCCCTGGATCGATGGTGTGCAGCTGCGCCGGCAATGGCCGGGGACGCTGGTGGTCGAGGTGCGCGAACCGGTGCCGGTGGCGCGCTGGGGCGAGGAGCAGCTGGTCGATCGGCATGGCCGGGTTTTCGGGCCGGTGGATCAGGCCGAGTGGGACTACCTGCCCGCTCTGGAGGGGCAGGACGGGCGCCAGGTGGTGCTGATGCGCCGCTACCTCGAGGTGTCGGCACGTCTGGCGGATGCCGGCCTGGAGGTGGCCGGCGTGGCCGAGGGGCGTCGGCATGACTGGACCATCCGTCTGGAGTCCGGGGGGCGGATCCTGATGGGGCGGGACGCCGAGGCGGCCCGCCTGAATGCTCTGGTACGGGCGGCCGACGTCGTGCGCGAGCGCCGCGACGCGCCGGTGGAACGCTGGGACCTGCGCTATCCGCACGGCATGGCGGTGGCCTGGGCCGAAGAAGACGGGGACGCCGCCGGCGATCCCGGGACACAGTGAAAGGACGCGGGGAGATGATGGCAAAGAAGGCGGAATCGGGTCTGATCGTCGGGCTGGATGTCGGGACCTCGAAGATCGAGGCCATCGTCGGCGAGCTGAAGGACGATGGCGAGATCGAGATCATCGGCATCGGCTCGTCACCCTCGCGCGGCCTGAAGAAGGGCGTGGTGGTCAACATCGAGTCCACCGTGCAGTCGATCCAGCGCGCGGTGGAGGAGGCCGAGCTGATGGCCGGCTGCGAAATCCACTCGGTGTATACCGGCATCGCCGGCAGCCACGTGAAGAGCTACAACTCGACCGGCGTGGTGGCCATCAAGGACGGCGAGGTGGGGCCGGGCGACGTCGAGCGGGTCATCGACGCCGCGCGGGCGATCGCGATCCCCGCCGACCAGCGGATCCTCCACGTGCTCCCGCAGGAATACATCATCGACGAGCAGGAAGGCATCCGCGAACCGGTGGGGATGTCCGGCGTGCGCCTGGAGGCCAAGGTCCATCTGGTCACCGGCGCGGTGTCGGCGGCGCAGAACATCGTGAAATGCGTGGAACGCTGCGGGCTGCGGGTGGACGACATCATCCTCGAACAGCTGGCGTCGTCGTATTCGGTGCTGACCGAGGACGAGAAGGATCTGGGGGTCTGCCTGGTCGATGTCGGGGGCGGCACCACCGACATCGCGGTGTTCTCCCACGGCGCCATCGCGCACACCGCGGTGCTGCCGATCGCCGGCGACCAGGTGACCAACGACATCGCGGTCGCGCTGCGCACGCCGACGCAGTACGCCGAAGAACTGAAGATGAAATACGCCTGCGCGCTGCGCTCGCTGGCCGACCCCGGGGAGTCCATCGAGGTCCCGGGGGTGGGCGACCGCGAAGCGCGCCGGCTGTCGCGGCAGACCCTCGCCTCGGTGGTGGAGCCGCGTTACGAGGAGCTGCTGCAGCTGGTTCAGGCCGAACTGCGCCGTTCCGGGACCGAGGAGATGATCGCCGCCGGTGTCGTTCTGACCGGCGGATCGTCGCGGATGGAAGGTGGGGTGGATCTCGCCGAGGAGGTCTTCCACATGCCCGTTCGCCTGGGGGTCCCGCAGCACGTGACCGGGCTGCTGGACGTGGTGCGCAACCCGGTGCACGCCACCGGGGTGGGCCTGCTGCTGTATGCCCGCGAGTCACGGGCCCTGCAGGAGGCCCGCCCGGTGGAATCCGGGTTCCAGGGGATCTGGGCGCGCATGAAGCGCTGGTTTACCGGCCAGTTCTAGGCCGGACCGAAGGGCCGGACCGCTCTCCGGCTACCGAGAAGGAAGGACATGTACACACGAAACAAGAGGACGCAATCATGACGTTCGAACTGATGGATACCTTTAGCCAGAGCGCCACGATCAAGGTCGTGGGCGTGGGTGGCGGCGGCGGCAACGCCGTACAGCACATGGTTCATTCGCAGCTGGATGGTGTGGATTTCATCTGCGCCAATACCGATGCCCAGGCGCTCAAGAGCCTGGATTCCAAGACCCTGCTGCAGCTGGGCGGGGACATCACCAAGGGCCTGGGCGCCGGGGCCGACCCGTCGGTGGGCCGCGAGGCCGCACTGGAGGATCGCGAGCGGGTGCAGGACCTGCTGCACGGCGCGGACATGGTGTTCATCACCGCCGGCATGGGCGGCGGCACCGGCACCGGCGCGGCCCCGGTGGTGGCGCAGATCGCCAAGGAGATGGGCATCCTGACCGTGGCCGTGGTGACCAAGCCGTTCCCGTTCGAGGGCAAGAAGCGCATGCAGGTCGCAATGTCCGGGATCAAGGCGCTGACCGAGCAGGTGGACTCCCTGATCACCATCCCCAACGAGAAGCTGCTCACGGTGATGGGCAAGAACACCACCCTGCTGGATGCCTTCAAGGCCGCCAACGACGTGCTGTTCGGCGCGGTGCAGGGCATCGCCGAGCTGATCACCCGTCCGGGCCTCATCAACGTCGACTTCGCCGACGTACGCAACGTGATGCGCGAGATGGGCATGGCGATGATGGGTACCGGCACCGGTTCCGGCGAAGACCGTGCGCGCCAGGCCGCCGAGGCCGCGATTGCCAGCCCGCTGCTGGAGGACATCGACATCTCCGGGGCCCGCGGCATCCTGGTCAACGTGACCGGCGGCATGGATGTCGGTATCGGCGAATTCGAGGAAGTCGGCGAAGCGGTGAAGGCGCTGGCCTCCGAGGACGCCACCGTGGTGGTGGGTACCGTCATCGATCCCGAGATGAGCGACGAGATGCGGGTCACGCTGGTGGCCACCGGCCTGGGCGCGCAGACCGAGCAGCCCGAACGCCCGCAGGTGCGCGTGGTGGATGCCCAGCCGCAGCAGGCGGCGGCGGGTTCCGACGTGGATTTCGACCGCCCCACGCACCAGCGTCAGCGCCGCGGCCAGGACGAGGTCGCGACCGATTACGGCAGCGGTAACCAGCAGTCGAATATCGATGTGCTCGACATCCCGGCTTTCCTGCGCAAGCAGGCTGACTGAGGGACTTGACATGCAGGAGGAGCGGAATCCTGCAATAATGGAGTATTCGTTGTGTGCATGAACGGAGCCCGGGAGGGCCCGGGCTCCCCTCCATGCGCTCTCGCAGAAGAGGCAGTGCGTTGATCAGGCAAAGAACGCTCAAGAACAGCATCCGGGCGACCGGAGTGGGGCTCCATACGGGCGAGAAGGTGGTCCTTACGCTGCGTCCGGCCCCCCCCAATACCGGAATCGTGTTTCACCGCGATGACCTCGACCCGCCGGTGGAAATCCCGGCACGGGCCGAGAACGTCGGGGACACGCGGCTGTCCACGACCCTGGTCAACGGCGATGCGCGGGTTTCCACCGTGGAACATCTGCTGTCGGCGGTGGCCGGTCTGGGCATCGACAATCTCTTCGTCGACGTGAGCGCTGCGGAGGTCCCGATCATGGACGGCAGCGCGGGACCGTTCGTGTTCCTGCTGCAGTCCGCGGGTCTCAAGGAGCAGGATGCTCCCAAGGAATTCATCCGGGTGAAGCGCAGCGTGGAGGTTCGCGACGGCGACAAATGGGTGCGCTTCGATCCCTATGAAGGGTTCAAGGTCGGCTTCTGCATCGACTTTGAACACCCCATGTTCACGGACGGGAGCCAGCGCGCCGAGCTGGATTTCTCGTCGACCTCGTTCGTGAAGGAAGTCTCGCGCGCCCGGACCTTCGGGTTCATGCGCGACATCGAGGCCCTGCGTGCGAATCAGCTGGCACTGGGCGGCAGCCTGGACAATGCCGTGGTGCTGGACGACTTCAAGATCCTCAACGAGACCGGGCTGCGCTACGACAACGAGCTGGTAAAACACAAGATCCTCGACGTGGTCGGCGATCTCTACCTGCTGGGCCACAGCCTGATCGGGGCCTTCACCGGGCACAAGTCCGGCCATGCCCTGAACAATCAGCTCATCCGTCAGCTGGCCGCGGATCGGACGGCCTGGGAAAAGGTCACCTTCGAGGATCCCTCCGAGCCGCTGCCGATCTCGTTCGGGCAGCTGGAGCCGGGCGCCACCGGCTGAGGGACGTCACTCTCTGTCGTTCCCCGCATCGCGGGGACGGGCGCGGGCCAGCCGCCGCAGTGCTCCCGCCAGCCGGGGATCGTCGACCTCGCCGGCCGTCTGTTCCAGGGTCTGGCGGGCGCTGTCCGGGATCGGCGGACGGCTGCGCACCGGATCCGGTTCGGTGGAGCGGGCCGCACCGCCCAGGGCGACCCGCACGCGCTCCACTTCGGGGTAGCCGGCCGCCTGCAGGGTCTTGAGGATCTCGCGCTGCTGGAAGCGCATCTCGGTACACAGGGCACGGTCGCGGCAGACCGCCACCAGGGTGGTGTCGTGGCGCACCAGCTGGAGTCGCCCGCTGGCGACGTGCGTTCCGACCAGCCCGGCCAGCGCCCGTTCCAGTGCCCGGTCCGGGGTGACGTGGCTCTGCCACGCGGCGCGGATGTATCGGCCGATGCGGGGCGGCGTCATGGCTGACATGGCGCCTTCCGCTCGAGGCTTGCAGGAATCAACGGAGGTTGCATGGACCTGATGCTACTACGAGCCGGCGGTGTCTGTACCCGGATCCCGCTGTGGCTGGTGGTTCCGATGCTGCTGGGGGTGCTGGCCGCGGTCGTGACCGCCGGCTATCAGCTGGGCCAGCAGCAGCGCGACGTGGTCAAAATCCCCGTGCTTCCGACCGTGGGCTCGCCCGATCTCGAACCCGCGGAACGCGAGCTCGCGCGAGAGGGGGTGGAGTCGCTGGCGTCCCGTCTGGTCGAGCTGGAAAACCGCCAGGCGCGTCTGGACCTGCGCCTGTCCGGTCTGGGCGACGCCCTGGATCTGGACCCGGAGGCGCTGGAACCGGAGACCGGAGGTCGCGGCGGACCCGCGCCGCCGGATTCCGCGGCCGCGATGGACCGTCGCATCGCTGCGCTGGATCACCTGCTGGGGCGGCGCGACACGACGGTCGCGCGCCTGGACGAGGCGGTGCGCGGCGATGCCCGGGACGCGCGCATGCGCCCCGGCGTCCGGCCGGTGGAATCCGAGGCCTGGGTCAGTTCGGCCTTTGGATACCGCGACGATCCGTTCACCGGCGAGCGGCGTTTCCATTCCGGCATCGACTACGCGGGACGCGAGGGATCCGAGATCCGTGCGGCCGCGGACGGGATCGTGGTCCGGGCGGACACCAACGGCGGGTTCGGGCGCAGCGTCGACATCGTTCATGCCGACGGATTGCTGACCCGTTACGCGCATAATTCGGAGTTGCTGGTCGATCCCGGGGAGCGGGTGGAAGCGGGCCAGCCCATCGCCCGCATGGGCAGTACCGGACGGGCGACGGATACCCACCTCCATTTCGAAGTCCACGGTCCCGGCGGGCCGGAAAATCCGGCCGACTACGTCCATCGCTGAGCGTGACCTCCGCGGATCGTTTATCCTAGGTCGGTTTCAGCCAATCTTCCGGATCCCCATGAAGCAGCTCGTACGCAAGTTCTTCGGCAGTCGCAACGACCGCATCATCAAGCGCTACGCGAAAAAGGCCGAGCGCATCAATGCCCTGGCCCCGGCCATCGACGATCTGCCGCAGGAAGAGCTGCGGCACAAGACCGATGAATTCCGCCGGCGGCTGCAGTCGGGCGAGGACCTGGATGCGCTGCTGCCCGAAGCCTTCGCGGTCTGCCGCGCGATGAGCGACCGCGTGCTGGGTCTGCGCCACTTCGATGTCCAGCTGATAGGCGGGATGGTCCTGCACGACGGACGGATCGCGGAAATGCGTACCGGCGAGGGCAAGACCCTGGTCGCGACCCTGACGGCCTATCTCAATGCGTTGCCGGGCGATGGCGTGCACGTGGTGACCGTGAACGACTATCTCGCCCGCCGCGATGCGGCCTGGATGGGACGGCTCTACCAGGCCCTGGGGCTGACGGTCGGTGTCATCAACTCTTCCGGCGGGCAGTCGGGCGGTGCGTCCTCGTTCGTTTTCGACCCCGACCATGTGGCGGGTGAGGAAGGCATGGACGGGCTGCGACCGGTCACCCGTACCGAGGCCTACGCGGCCGACATCACCTATGGCACGAACAACGAGTTCGGTTTCGACTATCTGCGCGACAACATGGCCTTCTCGGCCGATCAGCGCGTGCAGCGGGGCCTGAACTACGCGCTGGTCGACGAGGTGGACTCGATCCTGATCGACGAGGCGCGCACGCCGCTGATCATTTCCGGCCCGTCCGGCTCGGACTCCGAGCTGTACGAGCGCATGAACGCGATCCCGCCGCAGCTGACGCGGCAGGAAGACGAAGAGAGCGAGGGCGATTACTTCGTTGACGAGAAGGCCAAACAGGTCTTCCTCAGCGAGGAGGGCCACGAGAAGGCCGAGGCCCTGCTGCGCGAGGCCGGCCTGCTGGAGGAGGACCAGTCGCTGTACGACGCCGGCGCGATCGCGGTCCTGCACCATCTGAACGCAGCGCTGCGCGCGCATGCCCTGTTCCATCGGGATGTCGACTATCTGGTGCGCGACAACCAGGTCCAGATCATCGACGAATTCACCGGCCGCATCATGACCGGTCGGCGCTGGTCCGAGGGGCTGCATCAGGCGATCGAGGCCAAGGAGGGCGTGCCGATCCAGCGCGAGAACCAGACGCTCGCCTCGATCACCTTCCAGAACTACTTCCGCCAGTACGACAAGCTGGCGGGCATGACCGGCACCGCGGATACCGAGGCCTACGAGTTCCAGACCATCTACGGCCTGGAGGTCGTGGTGGTTCCCGGGAACAAGCCGCTGATCCGCGAGGACATGCAGGATCTGGTGTACCTGACCCAGGACGAGAAGTACGACGCGATCGCCAAGGAGATCCAGTGGTGCGTCGAACGCGGCCAGCCGGTGCTGGTCGGCACGGCCTCGGTGGACAGCTCCGAGCGGCTGGCGAAGTCCCTCAAGGAGAAGGGCATCGAATTCGAGGTGCTCAACGCCAAGCAGCACGAGCGCGAGGCGCACATCATCGCCCAGGCCGGACGTCCGGGGGCGGTGACTCTGGCCACCAACATGGCCGGGCGCGGTACCGACATCGTCCTCGGCGGCAGTCTCGACGCGGAACTGGCCGGTGTCGATCCGAACGACGAGCAGCAGCGCGAACGCATCCGCGAGGACTGGCAGAAACGTCACGACGACGTCCTCGCCGCCGGCGGCCTGCACATCATCGGCTCGGAGCGGCACGAATCGCGGCGCATCGACAACCAGCTGCGCGGGCGTTCGGGGCGCCAGGGTGACCCGGGCTCCAGCCGGTTCTTCCTGTCCCTGGAAGACAACCTGATGCGGGTGTTCGCATCCGAACGGGTGAAGTCCCTGATGGGACGCCTGGGCATGAAGGAAGGCGAGGCGATCGAGAACGCCTGGGTCTCGCGCGCCATCGAGAACGCCCAGCGCAAGGTCGAGGCGCACAACTTCGATATCCGCAAGCAGCTGCTGGAATACGACGACGTCGCCAACG
The DNA here is from genome assembly GCF_000428605.1 of Thioalkalivibrio sp. ALE19. Lineage (NCBI taxonomy): Bacteria > Pseudomonadati > Pseudomonadota > Gammaproteobacteria > Chromatiales > Ectothiorhodospiraceae > Thioalkalivibrio > Thioalkalivibrio sp. ALE19. The sequence continues at coordinate 9,251 of NZ_AUAG01000001.1, read as the reverse complement.
ATCAGCGCCAGGTCATCTACGAGCAGCGCGCGGAGCTGCTGACCACCGAGGACATCAGCGACACCATTGATGCCCTGGTGGCCGACGTGATGAATGCGCAGATCAGCGAATACATCCCGCCCGGCAGCATCGAGGATATCTGGGATCCGGAAGGGCTGGAGCAGGCGCTGCGCAACGAATTCGGCCTGGAACTGCCGGTCAAGCAGTGGCTGGATGACGAGGACGACCTGCACGAGGAGCCGCTGCGCGAGCGCATCATCGAGCGGGCGCGCGAGGCCCTCAACGGCAAGCGCGAACAGCTGGGTGATGCCACCATGAATCGCCTGCAGCGCGACGTGATGCTGCAGGTGCTGGATTCGCAGTGGAAGGAACACCTGGCGGCGATGGACTATCTGCGCCAGGGGATCGGCCTGCGCGGGTATGCCAACCGCAATCCCAAGCAGGAATACAAGAAAGAAGCGTTCGCGATGTTCCAGTCGCTGCTGGAGCGCATCAAGCACGACGTGATCAAGATGCTGCTGCGCATCCAGCTGCGCTCGGCCGAGGAAGCCGAACAGCTGCAGCCGGAGCGCCAGGCACCGGACACCGGGGCCATGAATTTCCGCCACGAGAATCCCGACAGTCCGCTGGCCGCGGACGAGGACGACGGGGGCGCCGCGGACGAGGGCGCACGCAAGGTCGCCGGTGGTGACGAGACGTACCGGCGGGAGGAGCCCAAGCTCGGACGCAACGAGCCCTGCTGGTGCGGTTCCGGCAAGAAATACAAGCACTGCCACGGCCGGCTCTGATGGCCGTGGGACTGCAGGAACCGTCGGCGCCGCCGGCCGTGTCGGGCATCCGTCTGGCTGCCGGCGCGGCCGGCATCCGTTATGCGGGTCGTGATGACCTGGTGCTGATGGACGGTGGCGAACACGCAGTGGTCGCCGCGTTGTACACCACCAGCGCGTTTCGCGCCGCGCCGGTGGAGGTCGCTCGCCGCCATCAGGCGGACGGGCGCCCCCGCTGGCTGCTGATCAACGCCGGGAACGCGAACGCGGGTACCGGCGAGCCCGGGCTGCGTGCGGCCGAGGCCAGCTGCACGGCCCTGGCCCGGCTGGTCGACAGCGAGGCCTCGGCGGTGCTGCCGTTTTCCACCGGGGTGATCGGCGAGCCGTTTCCGCTGGAGCGGCTGGAGGCGGCCCTGCCTGCGCTCCACGCCGGACTGGCCGAGGATGGCGAAAGCTGGCTGCGGGCAGCGCGGGCGATCATGACCACCGACACGGTGCCCAAGGTCGCCAGCCGCGAGGTGCATCTGTCCGAAGGGTGCGTGCGGCTGACAGGCATGGCGAAGGGATCGGGGATGATCCATCCCGACATGGCGACGATGCTGGGGTTTGTCGGCACCGATCTGGCCACCGATGCGGACGAGCTGGACGCGCTGCTGCGCGAGGCGAACCGTGACAGTTTCAACGCCATTACCGTGGATGGCGATACCTCGACCAATGACGCGCTGGTCTGCATGGCCAGCGGGGCCAGCGGTGTCCGCCTCGCCGGCGATGCCGACCGCACCGCGTTCGCGCAGGCGCTGGGGTCACTGTGTCTGGAACTGGCGACCGCGATCGTGCGCGACGGGGAAGGGGCGACCAAGTTCGTGACCGTGGAGGTGACGGGCGCATGCGAGCGGGCGGAAGCCGAGCGCGTTGCCGAGACGGTCGCGTTGTCCCCTCTGGTGAAGACCGCGCTGTACGCCAGCGACCCGAACTGGGGGCGCATCCTCGCAGCCGTGGGACGGGCCGGCGTCAGCGATCTCCGGATCGAGGGTGTCACGGTGGACATCAACGGTCTGGCGATCGTGCGCGCTGGCGGCCGCGCGCCCGAATACCGCGAGGAAGACGGCCAGGCCGCCTTCGCGGCCGACGAGATCACCATCGCCATCGACCTTGGACGGGGCGATGCGCGGGCGCGCAAGTACACCTGCGATTTCTCCCACGACTACGTGCGCATCAATGCCGAATACCGCTCCTGAGGCGGCACCGCTTGATGTGGCGCTGGGCGTGATCGAGGACGGGGCCGGCCGGGTCCTGGTTGGTCAGCGCGGGGCCGGGCAGCATCAGCCGGGCCGCCTCGAATTCCCCGGCGGCAAGCTGGAGGCGGACGAGTCCCCGGTCGCGGGCCTGGTACGCGAGATCCGGGAGGAGACCGGCCTGGGGGTCGAGCAGGCCATCCCCTGCCTGCGGCTGGAGCACGACTACGGCGACCGCCGCGTCAGGTTGCACGTGTTCCGGGTGCCGGACTGGAGCGGCGAGGTCCGGGAGTGCGAAGGACGTGCCCTGTGCTGGCGCGAGGCGGCCGCGCTGGATCCGGCGGATTTCCCGGCCGCCAACGGCCCGATACTGCGCCTGTTGCAGCTCCCCGATTTCCTTCTGGTGACGCCCGACCCGGCCGGGTCCGACGGCATCGCCGCCGTGGTGGACCGTGTGGCGGCCCGCCTCCGGCACGGGGACGTGGGGCTGTTGCAGATCCGTGCGCCGGGGCTGGCACGGGACGACTATCTCCGCTTTGCCCGGGATCTGGTGGCGGTGTCGCAGTCGCTGGGTACCGAAGTGCTGCTGAACGCGCCGCTGGACTGGCTGGACGAGCTGCCGCCGGCCGGGGTGCATCTGCCGGAGCGGCGCTGGCGGGCGCTGTCCCGGCGCCCCGCGGTAGCCGGCCGTATCAGCGTCTCGGCGCACGATGTCACGGGTCTCCAGGAGGCGGGGAGGCTGGCGCCCGATCTGGCCGTGGTCGGTCCGGTCCGGCCGACCCGGACGCACCCGGGGGCGACGCCGCTGGGCTGGGACGGTCTGGCACGTCTGACCGCTGCGAGTCCGGTGCCGGTCTACGCCCTGGGGGGGCTGGACGCGGGCAGCCTCGCGCCGGCCCGCGCCGCCGGTGCCTGCGGGATTGCGGCCATTCGTGGTCTGCTCGGAGAGCCGCCGGGCGGCGGGGAGTGACGGCACGGGCGGTGCCGCCCGGTCCTAACTACAGGGCGCAGCAGCAAAGGCCGAACGTCACATCCTCGCGCACCGGATTCGGGCGCGAGCGGAAATCGCCGGGATCCATGAAGCGCACGGTGAAGCGCTGACGCCCGCCCGAGATCTCGGGGTAGATGCCCAGCTGCGGGTCCACGCTGACCCGGATCATCTGCCAGGCGTGCTGGCTGTCCAGGGGCTGTTCCAGGAAGCCCTCCTCCGCGGTGACGCTGCGGTCGTTGCCGGATCCGCGGATATAGCGCAGCACGTGCTGCGTGGCCTCGGTCACGCTCTCCAGCGGCCGGAACCACTCCAGCAGCAGCTCGGTGCGTGCTTCCACGGGCTGTGACAGCCAGTGGTGGTAGATCGGCAGATCGAAGTCGAAGGCTCCCCCGGGCAGGGCCATCCGCTGGCGCACACTGTTGAAGAATTCGTTCTCGCGGACCGCCCCGTCCAGCGCCCCGGCCTGCTCTTCGAGTGCGGTATGCAGGCGTCGCTGGTCGTCCATCGTGCTTCGGAAACGGCTGGCGTCGATCCCGGGCTGGTCGGCCAGTCGTTGCAGATTGGCGGTCTGGCGTTCGATCTCGCCCATCAGTTCGCGCTTGATGTCGACGCGCGTGACCAGCGCATAGATGTCGACCAGGGAGACCAGGGCTTCGTGATGGTCGTAAGGTTGCCCTGCCTGCAGGGCGTCACCGAAACGTTGCGTGAGCGCCTCCAGCCGGAGCAGGAGGCGGATCCGTTCGTGGAGGGGCTGTTCGAAGATCAGCGGACGGGTCACGGCGGCGCCATTGGATTGAAGATCCTGCAGTATCGAACATTGGGGGCCATGGTTTCTACCCGTCGGAAGTGAGGGAGCGCAATTCGCGGTCGATGGTCAGTACCTGTTGGCGAAGCCGGCCATCGTCCACGCTGTCCCGATTGTCGATCCAGGCGTCCGCCCGCCGGCGCCGTTCGTCGGACCCGAGCTGACGCTCCATGATGGCGGCGACCTCCTCCCGGGTCCGGTCGTCGCGCCGGGTGACTCGTTCGATTTGCTCCTCGGGCGTGCATTCGACGGTGATCACCCGAACAAAATCGTCCTCCCAGCCGGCCTCGAACAGCAGCGGGACCACGATCAGGGCATACGGGGCGTCCGTGTCGTATTGCTGGAGTCGGGAATGGATCTCCCGATGGACCCGCGGGTGAACGATGGCTTCCAGCGCTTCGCGCTCGGCCGGGTCGGCAAACACGCGCGCGGCCAGCGCACGGCGATCGAGGTGACCGCGCGGATCGAGCACCCCGGGGCCGAAGTATTCAACGATGGCCCCGTGCAGGGGCTGGCCGGGTTCCTGCAGTTCGCGGGTGACGCGGTCGGCATCCAGAACCGGTACCCCCAGTTCCGCGAACAATGCCGCCACCCGGGTTTTCCCGGATCCAATGCCGCCGGTCAGGCCCGCCCGTTCCATACCCCCGGATTATAGGCCGTGAGGAAAATAGATGCGCAGCAACGCGTCGCCGGTGATCAGCGTCAGCCAGCCGGCGGCGGCGAGGTACGGGCCGAAAGGGATGGGGATGTTGCGGTCGCGCCCGCGCAGGGCGATCAGCGCGATCCCGACCACCGCACCCACCAGTGACGCGAGCAGCAGAATGACGGGCAGGGCCTGCCAGCCCAGCCACGCGCCCAGGGCGGCCAGCAGCTTGAAATCGCCATACCCCATCCCTTCCTTCCCGGTGAGCAGGCGGAAGCCGTGGAAGATCAGCCACAGGAGCAGGTAACCCGCCATGGCCCCGAACACCGCGGACTGCAGGTCGGTGAACAGCCCGAAGCTGTTGACCAGCAGGCCGAGCCACAGCAGCGGGAGCGTCAGCTGGTCCGGCAGCAGGGTGGTGCGGGCGTCGATCCCCCCGGCCGCGATCAGGACGGCCGTCAGGATCAGGGCCATGCCGGCTTCGATGCCCGTGCCGAAATACCAGACGGTGACTGCGAACAGGATCCCGGTGAGCAGTTCCACCGCCGGATACTGCCAGCTGATGCGCACACCACAGCCGGGACAGCGGCCACGCAGGAACGCAAAGCTGAGCAGCGGGATGTTCTCGATCGCGCGGATGGCGCGCTGGCAGTTCGGACAGCGCGAGCGGGGATGGATCAGGTCGAAACGTTCCGCGGTGGTATCCGCCGGCGGTTCCTCGCCATCCAGGACGTAGCGGGCCTCGGCCTGCCACTCCCGTTCGAGCATCACCGGCAGCCGCGCGATCACGACGTTGATGAAGCTGCCGATCACGAGCCCGAGAACGGCGGCGACCGCGATCGCGATCGCCGGATTGGCCAGCAGATCGCTCATGGCCGGCGGCCGCGGGTGGCCGTCACAGAACCTGCCCCATGTGGAAGATCGGCAGATACATGGCGATGACCAGGCCGCCGACCAGCACGCCCAGCACGACCATGATCAGCGGCTCGAGCAGGCTGGACAGGCTGTCCACCGCGTTGTCGACCTCTTCTTCGTAGAAGTCGGCGACCTTGCCCAGCATGGTGTCCAGCGAGCCGGATTCCTCGCCGATCGCGACCATCTGCACCACCATGTTGGGGAACACGGCGGTATTGCGCATCGACCATTGCAGCTGGCCGCCGGCCGCGGTCTCATCGCGCATGCGCTCGGTCGCTTCGCGATAAACGGCGTTACCCGTGGCGCCGGAGACCGAGTTGAGGGCGTCCACCAAAGGCACGCCGGCGGCGAACATGGTGGACAGCGTGCGGGCGAAACGGGCCACCGCGGCCTTGCGCAGGATGGGCCCGAATGCCGGGGCACGCAGGATCGCGATGTCGAGGAAGCGATCGAATTTCGGGAGACGCTGGCGTGCCTGGACGAAGAGGAAACCGGCCAGAACGGCCCCGCCAAGCAGGGCCCACCACCAGGCCTGCACGAACTCCGACATGTTAATGACCATGCGGGTGAACACCGGCAGGTCCGCGCCGAAGCCCTGGAACAGGGATTCGAACTGCGGCACCACGTAGATCAGCAGGATCGCCGTTACCACGATGGCCACCACGATGACCGCCGCCGGATAGAACAGGGCCTTGCGGATCTTGGCCTTGAGGGCCTCCGTTTTCTCCTTGTAGGTCGCGATCTTGTCGAGCAGCGTCTCCAGGGTTCCGGACTGCTCGCCCGACTCGACCAGATTCACCACGAGGTCGTCGAAGTGCTTCGGGTGCTTCGACAGGGCGGTGGCGAAGGTGTCGCCGCCCTCGACGTCGGTCTTGATCTGCATGATCAGATCGCGCATCGAGGCCTTTTCGTTGCCCCGTCCCACGATTTCGAACGCCTGCACCAGCGGTACGCCCGACTGCAGCATGGTGGTCATCTGCCGCAGGAAATACGCGATGTCGGCGGGGATGATCTTCTTCTGCCCGCCACCCAGAAGGGGCTTCGGCTTCTTCTTGATCTTCAGAACGTTGACACCGTTCTTGCGCAGTTCGGCGCGCGCGGAGGTCTCGTTCTCCGCGGGCACTTCGCCCTTGACGCGGTCCCCGTTCTTGTTGAGGCCTTCCCAAGTGTAGATCGTGCCGGAATCGGCCATTCCCTGTCCCCCTTAGCCGCTAGTCGATGGTCACGCGGTTGACTTCTTCCAGGCTGGTCAGCCCTTCGATGACCTTGTGCAGGCCCGCCCGCCGCAGGTCCTTGATGCCTTCCTTTTCGGCCTGGCGGGCGAGTTCGGTGCTGTTGCCATTTTCAAGGATGATCCGTTCAAGTTCCTCCGAGATCGGCAGAACCTGGTAGATCCCGACCCGGCCCTTGTAGCCGTTGGTGCACTGATCGCAGCCCACCGGCCGGTACACCGTGAAGCCCTGTTCCAGCTCCTCGTCGGTAAAGCCTTCGTCGCGCAGCGTTTCCTCCGGCAGTTCCTCGGGTGCCTTGCAGGCGGGGCACAGACGGCGCGCCAGTCGTTGCGCGATGATCAGCAGGATGGACGAGGCGATGTTGTACGGTGGCACCCCCATGTTGGCCAGGCGCGTCAGGGTTTGCGGCGCATCGTTGGTATGCAGGGTGGAGAGTACCAGATGCCCGGTCTGGGCGGCCTTGATGGCGATTTCGGCGGTTTCCAGGTCGCGGATCTCGCCGACCATGATTACGTCGGGGTCCTGGCGCAGGAAGGCGCGCAATGCGCTGGCGAATGTCAGTCCGACCTTGGGGTTGATGTTGACCTGGTTCACCCCGGGCATGTTGATTTCGGACGGGTCTTCCGCGGTGGAGATGTTGCGGTCCGACGTATTGAGGATGCCGAGACCGGTGTAGAGGGAGACGGTCTTGCCGGAGCCGGTCGGTCCGGTCACCAGGATCATCCCGTACGGGCGGCCGAGGGCCTCCAGGTACTGCGCCTTCTGCTCCTCCTCGTAACCGAGCTGATCGATGCCCATCGATGCCGAGCTCGGGTCGAGGATTCGCAGCACGATCTTTTCGCCGAACAGCGTGGGCAGCGAACTGACCCGGAAATCGATCGCGCGGGTGCGCGAGAGCTTCAGCTTGATGCGCCCGTCCTGCGGAATGCGGCGCTCGGCGATGTCCATGCGCGACATGACCTTGACGCGCGCCAGGATGCGCGGGGCCAGCGAGGTCGGTGGATGGGCCACCTCGTGCAGCACGCCGTCGATGCGGAAGCGCACGCGGAAATCCTTCTCGAACGGCTCCAGGTGGATATCCGACGCCTTGCGGTTGATGGCGTCCATCAGGAGCTTGTTGACGAAGCGAACGACCGGGGCGTCGTCGACTGCGTCGCCTTCCTCGGATGCGTTGTCGGCGTCGGAATCCGCCTCGACGTTCAGGCTGTCGAGTTCGTCGTCGCCCAGGTCCTCCATCAGCTGCGACGCAGCATTGAGCGCGTCGTCGATCGCCCGGTCCAGCTTCTTCGGTTCCACCAGCACCGCCTCGACGGGCATTCCGGTGGCGAACTTGAATTCGTCGGTGGCCACCAGGTTGGTGGGATCGGACACGGCGATGAACAGCCGGTTGCCGCGCTGCATCAGAGGCAGGGCATGATGCTTCTGGATCAGCTTCTCGTTCAGGTGGTCACGCGGGATGACTTCCTCGTCAAAGGCCGCCATGTCCAGCACCGGAAGCCCGAACTCCTCGGCCGCCGCCTCCACCAGTCGCGGTTCCGGCACGTCGCCCTTGTCGGCCAGCAGCGCCATGAGGGGGGTCTGTTGGGTCCGCGCCTGTTCGACCAGCTGCTGGGCGATGTCCTGTGCAATCAGCCCGTTGTCGACGAGGCGTTTCGCCAGCCCCGGCAGGCGGGGCGTCGTGTTGCTGTTGGCCATGGGTGTTCGCAGACGTTATTGGGGATGATCCACACTCTACGTGGCGCGGTCCGGAATGAAAACGCATGTCCGGGGCGGCGCCGCGGCCGACCCGTGCATTCGCTCGATATTAGAGCGGTTATTCGGCGGATTACAAGGATGGGTGCAAGGTTTTTCGCCGTCAGCGCCCTCGATGCGGGCCGATCGAAGGTTTTGCGAACGGCCTCTCGCGCGGGGTTGACTTGCCCTGATCTGTCTCTCAGAATGCACGGCTTGGTTCAGGAGGGATACCCAAGCGGCCAACGGGGGCAGACTGTAAATCTGCTGGCACAGCCTTCGGAGGTTCGAATCCTCCTCCCTCCACCACCCAGTTTCATGCCAGCGACCCGAGCGGGCGATGGCGAGAAAGCCAGGGTTCTGCGGGTGTAGTTCAATGGTAGAACCTCAGCCTTCCAAGCTGATGATGTGGGTTCGATTCCCATCACCCGCTCCAGATTCTGGCTTGCAGGTCAGGCTCATGTAGCTCAGCAGGTAGAGCACTTCCTTGGTAAGGAAGAGGTCACCGGTTCGAGTCCGGTCATGAGCTCCATTTTTTCAGGCACGTAGCAGCGTCAGTGCTGCCGTCGTAACGACAGCGTCACGATCCGGGGAAGCGAGATATGTCCAAGGAAAAGTTCGAACGCAAGAAGCCGCACGTGAATGTGGGGACGATTGGTCATGTGGACCACGGGAAGACGACGCTGACGGCGGCGTTGACGGTGGTTCAGGCGAAGAAGTACGGCAGCGATGCGCGTGCCTTTGACCAGATTGACAACGCGCCGGAAGAGAAGCAGCGCGGGATCACGATTGCGACGGCGCACGTGGAATACGAGTCGGACACGCGCCACTATGCGCACGTGGACTGCCCCGGGCACGCGGACTATGTGAAGAACATGATCACGGGTGCGGCGCAGATGGACGGCGCGATCCTGGTGGTGTCGGCGGCCGAC